>JBAZOJ010000039.1:0-19167 GCA_041648755.1 Candidatus Brocadiia bacterium | reverse complement strand
CGCGACCGTTAACGAACAGTCGATTATCCTTGTAAGCCACTCTGATTTCCGCATCGAGATAGAGGGGGACGCCGTCGCAAGGGAATCTCTCCACGGTATCGGTCTCGATGCAGGCTCTGACAAACCTGTTCGCGGCTCCATCCGCCAGATAAAGGTACTCCCGATCGCGGGAGACGAGGCGGAGATCTTGGCGGGGATCGGGTTTTCCGTCCGGTTGCAGGATTCTGCCCGAGTCGGTAATTCGACAGCCTGTCGGCGTCAGGTAATACCCGGCTTCCCTCTTGGACGGGTCGTTTGGGAGGATCTGCAGCGGCTCGTTTCTGCGCACAACCTCACCGGTGGCGGCATCGTACTCATCGCGGTACCCGTCGAAAGCCAAGGCAAAACCCGTATGCCCCAGCGTCACAAGTGTTCCTCCCGCCGGTAGTTCCGCGCAGCCGTCCAAGGTCATCAGCCATTGACAGTCTTTCCCCTTGGAAAGTGTCCATCGCCCGCCCGGCGTAACGCGGCAGCCCTCATACTCGCTCAAGTCCTCGCCCTGAACAACCTTCAGGGGCTTTCCCGAAACATCCGTCCACAGCAGAATCAGATCGCCCTGGATTCGCGGATCCCGAAGACTGCCAAGGGGGCGGTTCTCGCCAGACCAAAGGATATTCCCGTTGTTGCAGGACAATGGGCGCGCCCGCCTACGCAACACGCATCCCTCGGGCATTGCGGCGAAGGTGTTTGCCTCGGTGGGAACGGCTCCAATTACCTCCTGACCTGTGGATGTCAGAGAGATTATCTCTTTGTCTATGATAGCAAGGTACCTGTCCCCGTCGGTGAACAACTTCGATGGCGCTTCCGGAAGATTCCACGACATCAGGTATTTGCAGGAAGGGACCTCCAATTCGACCACCATCGCGGTATCGCCAGCAACGGCGAAAGCCGTCTCGCTTTCGTTTACCGCGAACAACTCAGTGCTTAGCGAAACCGGAAGCTCTGAGATAAGGACGCGCCGGTCGGCAGGCTTCTCCGGTCGTGTCTGAGACACACGTGGAGATGCAGAAAGTGCTGCGCTTCCTCCGCTGCTGCGGGTCGGGATTTGTGAATGGGATCCGACGCTGCAGAAACCTGCGGCGATCAGAACGCACAACGCTGCCAGGAAGATGCTGGTTTTACTGATCACTTACCTTTTTCCGCGTATGGAACGGACCTTGGCATCCTTTGCCCGCACTCGCCCTCGCAGGCATCTTGGTGGACGTTTTTCCTCATAGGCTCATCGTACTACCATTTTGCTCGTGATGCAACCGGGGAGACGCCCGAAAGGGGATCCGCAGTCGCAGTCCGCCCTCCAGCCCGCAGCCTAACGTCTCCAGCCCAAGGCTGCATCAAAGTGTGGAAACTGCGAGAAACCCGCATATAATCACCCACGAGCGTCGCCGCAGGCCGCGATAAGCCTTGCTTCGCGGCTTATTCGAGCCTTTTTTCACGACTTGCCGCAACGACCTTTAAGGAGGTTTCAATGAGCAAGCGGGTCCTGATCATTGACGATGAACCCGAAATTCGCCGCAACCTGTCCTTCGGCCTTATGCAGGAAAACTACACCTGCACGGCCTGCCCGGACGGCATCTCAGCCATCCATGAGCTGAACGGTGCTCGTGCAAAAGGTATCGGCTACGACTACCTCATCACCGACATCTTCATGCCCGACATTGACGGACTGAAGATTCTAAAGGTCATCAAGAACGACTTCCCGGAACTCCCCGTTCTCGTGATCACCGGATTCGGCGATGACCTGCTCAAGGCAACGGCGCTTTCCGAATTGAATACCGCGTACCTTGACAAGCCCTTCGAGATCTCCGATCTCGTCGAGGCCCTCGACAAGCTTACCCCCGGCGCCAGCACCCTCGCCGCGCCCAAATCCGCCGAGGCTGACAAGGCTTCCGGCGCCATCCGCGAATCGGTAAGCGCATACCTCACGATCCGCATCACCGAGTCTGAGCGCAGCATGGAGATCTTCCGTGAGCTGTACATGATGGAAGGCATTGCCCAATGCGATGCCGTGCGCGGCGATGTTGACATCATCCTTCTGGCCCAGGCATCCTCCCAGGAAAAGATTGACTCTCTGTTCAGCCAGATACGGAAGATCCAGGGAATCGAGGTCGTGTCCGCTTCCAAGGTGTCGCGTCCGAAGCTCGACCGCGACATCAAGGACTTCATCAACGTGTACGGCAAGACCGTGAAAGACCCCTCCAAGCAGCGCATGAACGAAGAGCGCGGCACAACAAGCTACATCGTCGTTGACGTGGACAAGAACTACATCCAGCAGATATTTACCACGGTGTTCTTCGTTGACGAGGTCGTTTTCTGCGACGTGATCGACGATGGCTCGAAGCTGGTCGGCATGATCACCGAGGGCGGAGCCGTTGGCAAGATCCCGAAGATAATCGAAAAGCTCAACTCCATCGATGGCGTCCTGCGCGTGCGCGAAGCCAAGATCATCAAGTTGATGGATTTCTAAACTCTACACCCGCCGCTCGCGCTCGCTGCGCGGGCGGCGGACGCTCTTTGAACGACAGCATCCGGTCATCGGGCCGGCCTTCGCCGCCCGACCATTCTTGAAACGCGGCCCGGCACCCCGGGCCGAACACCGAGAGAAAAAGTATGGAAAACAAAGACCTGGACTTTTCCTTCCGCCTGTGGCGCTACGACGGCACGCCCGGCGAGTTGATTCCCCTCCTTCAATCCGCTCAGGATCATTTTGGCTACATTCCCCGGCAGGCGATCCAGTACATTTCCGGAGTTACAAGGATTCCGGAGTCCTCCATCTACGGAGTGATAACCTTCTACAGCCAGTTCCGGCTGCAGCCTATGGGCAAACACATGGTTCGCGTTTGTGTCGGAACTGCCTGTCACGTTGCTGGCGCCAAGGCCATTTCCAACTCGGTTCAGGATGAACTCGGCGTCGAGGTATCCGGAACAACCGAGGACGGGATTTTTACCTTCTTCACAGTGGCCTGCATAGGCTGCTGCTCGCTCGCTCCCGTGATGATGATTGACGAGCAGACCTACGGCAAGCTGACACCTGCCTCCGTCCGCAAGATTCTGCGCGAAATCCGCCGCAAGGAACTCAAGGCGGCGCAGGAAGGCACAGCGGTCAAGGGCAGGTAGTTCGACCTCAATGGCCACAAAAACAACGTTTTCCCGGTAACAGGAGAACCCAGATGTACAAAGTACTCGTAGGAATGGGTAGTTGCGGATTATCCGCAGGCGCCCGTGAAGTATTCAGCGCGCTGCAACAGCTTATCCCGCCTGGCTCCAAGGATGCCGAGCTTGCGATAACAGGCTGCATCGGAATGTGCTACCGCGAGCCACTCGTCGAGGTTCGCGGTGACAAGACACGAGTCATCTACGGGGACGTGACTCCGGAACGCGTAAAGGAGATATTCGAACGCCACGTGAAGGGCGGAACGCCGGTCCCGGGTTACGTCGTCTATCAGTCCACCCCCGAGGGCGAGGCTGGACTTGAACTCGACTTCCTGAAAAACCAGACCAGGATCGTGCTCCGGAACTGCGGAACCATCGATCCCGAGTCTCTCGAGGACTACGAGAGATCCGGCGGATACGCGGCTCTCCGCAAGGTCCTGTCCGAAATGACCCCTGCCTCTGTTATCGAGGAAGTGAAAAAATCAGGGCTTCGCGGCCGTGGCGGTGCGGGATTCCCCACCGGCCTCAAGTGGTCGTTCTGCGCGGCCCAGCCCGGTGAAGTGAAGTACATCGTATGCAACGCCGATGAGGGCGATCCGGGCGCGTTCATGGACCGCTCGGTTCTGGAAAGCGATCCTCACTCCGTTCTTGAGGGCATGGTTATCTGTGCGCGCGCAATAGGCGCGCACAAAGGCTTCATCTACTGTCGCGCGGAATATCCGCTCGCAATCAAGCGGCTGAACATCGGCATCGAGGCCGCCCGGAAGAAAGGATACCTCGGACGCAATATCCTCGGGTCTGGGTTCTCTTTCGACATAGTCATCAAGCAGGGCGCTGGCGCTTTCGTCTGCGGCGAGGAAACCGCGCTGTTCGCTTCGATTGAAGGCGAACGCGGCATGCCGCGCATCCGCCCGCCGTTCCCGGCCGAAAAGGGGCTCTGGCAGAAGCCCACTAACAACAACAACGTCGAGACCTACGCCAATGTCCCTTGGATCATCGTTAATGGCTGGGCTGAGTTCGCCAAGTACGGAACCGAAAAGAGCAAGGGCACCAAGGTCTTCGCTCTGGCCGGACGTATCAAACGGGGCGGCCTTGCCGAGGTGCCGATGGGCATCACCATCAACGACCTGATCTTCAAGATCGGCGGAGGCATAAAGAACGACCGCGCCTTCAAGGCCATCCAGATCGGCGGTCCCTCCGGCGGGTGTATTCCCGCTGAGTTAGGCGATACCACTGTGGATTTCGAGAGCATCCCCAAGACGGGCGCCATCATGGGCTCGGGCGGGTTGGTTGTTCTCGATGACAAGTCCTGCATGGTTGACATGGCAAGGTTCTTCCTCCATTTCACCCAGGACGAATCCTGCGGCAAGTGTACGTTCTGCAGAATCGGGACTCTGCGTATGCTGGAGACCCTTGATCGCATCACCATCGGAGAAGGCAAGGCTCAGGATCTGGAAGACCTCTCGGCACTGGCTGCCCGGATCAAGGAAGCCAGCCTGTGCGGTCTTGGCCAGACGGCCCCCAATCCCGTGCTTTCGACGATCAGGTACTATCCGAACGAATTCGAAGCCCACATCAAGGACCACAAGTGTCCTGCCAAGGTGTGTGGCGCGCTCGTGTCATATGTGATCGACCCCAAGAAATGTGTCGGTTGCACCCTCTGCGCAAAGAACTGCCCTGTCAATGCGATCACGGGCCAACCCAAGGCCACTCATGTCGTCAATCACGACATCTGCGTCAAGTGCGGACGTTGCATCACGAGTTGCCAGTTTGACGCGGTCTACAAGGATTAGGAGCAGATCATCATGGAACCCGTAAAAATCGAGATAAACGGCAAAGAATACAGCGTCAGCCCCGAGAAGACCATCCTCGATGTTGTCAATGAATACAAGATCGATGACATCCCGACCCTGTGCCATTCGCCGGAACTCAAGCCCTACGGCTCGTGCTTCGTGTGCGTGGTCGAATTGGTCGGCAGGCCCAACCTGGCTCCCGCCTGTGCCACCCGCGTCGCCGCGGGAATGAAGGTGCTGACCCGGAGCGACAGGGTTGTGGCTTCGCGCAAGACCGCGTTCGAACTGCTGGTCTCCAACCACTATGCGGACTGCCTGTCCCCCTGCAAGCTTGGCTGTCCCGCCGGTGTCGACGCGCAAGGATATATCGCCCTTGCAGCCATGGGGCAATTCCGCAAGGCCATTGACCTCGTGCGCGAGACGAATCCGTTCCCGGCCATCTGCGGCCGTGTCTGCGTTCGCAAGTGCGAGGCAGTCTGTCGGCGCGAGATCCTCGACGAGCCCGTTGGCATAAACAACGTGAAGCGTTTCGTTTCCGATTACCCCGGTGCCTACGATGGCACTCCCGAGCGCGCGCCATCGCGCGGCAAATCCATAGGAGTTGTCGGTGGAGGTCCGTCCGGTTTGACCGCTGCCTGGTTCCTTGGGCGTAAGGGCTATGACGTTGTTGTCTATGAAGCGATGAAGTACGCTGGCGGAATGCTGCGTTACGGCATCCCCGAGTATCGCCTGCCGAAGGCTGTCCTCGATCGCGAGATCGAGTACATCTGCCGCGCTGGCGCCGTAGTCAAGACAGGTGTGAAGGTCGGTCGCGACCTGACAATGGAAGAACTGCGCCAACAGCACCAAGCCGTGTACATTGCTGCCGGAGCATGGGGCAGCAAGGACATGGGCATCGAGAATGAGCACACCACTCAAGGCGTGGTGGGCGGCATCGACTTCCTGTACGAAAAGACCGAGGATCATACCCCCATGAAGGGCACGATCGTCGTAGTCGGTGGCGGAAACACTGCAATGGACGTCGCGCGCACGTCATGGCGCCTCGGCGCGGACAAGGTGATAATTCTCTACCGGCGCACAAAAGCCGAAATGCCCGCTGACAAGATGGAGATAGAAGACTGCATCAAGGAAGGGATCGAAATACTCGAATTGGCAATGCCAACCAAGGCATTGGCCGAGAACGGCAAGCTGAAAGCCCTTCGCTGCATCCGCATGAAGCTCGGTGAACCCGATGCCTCAGGTCGTCGGAGGCCGATACCGCAAGAGGGCTCGGAATTTGACCTGCCATGCGACATGGCCGTGGCTGCGATTGGCCAGGAGCCGGTACTTGGCGGGGTCATCGGCGTGGCTGGTTGTCAGCCGAAGGTATCGAAATATAACACCATCACGGTTGACACCGCGACGATGAAGACGAATATCCCGGGCGTATTCGCTGGCGGCGACGTTGCCGACGATGGCCCGACCGTTGTCATTGACGCGATTCGTGACGGTCAGCGTGCGGCCACATACATCGTGGATTTCCTCGGAGACGGGAAGGCTCCGGCCTCAGCTTTCATCATCCGCAAGGATGACTGGGACAAGCCTACCCGCAAGGAATTGGGCGCAATCCCCGAGAGCCCCCGCCACCACGTACACGAGATCAGTGTGGAGGAACGCGCGGGCAATTTCCGGGAAGTATCTTCAGGCTATGAGCACGAGGATATGACGCACGAGGCTGACCGTTGCCTGTCCTGCGGCTGCCTGCGCTACGACGACTGCAAGCTTCGCTTCTACTGCGAAGAGTACCATATCGACATCAACCACTACAAGGGCTATGTCCGCAAGCACAAGATAGACGACAGGCATCCGTACGTCTCATACGATCCGAACAAGTGCATCCTGTGCTCGCGCTGCATCCGCACTTGCATGAAGATACTGCCTATTTCCGCGCTGGGTCTCGTTTCGCGCGGCTTTAAGACCGAGATGCGCCCCGCGATGAACGATCCTCTTGCCGCGACCAATTGCGTGAGTTGCGGCAGTTGCGTTGCCTCTTGTCCAACCGGTGCGCTGACCGTGAAGTACCCGTTCGCCGGAAGAGCCTGCCTTGATCACGATCAGATCGAGACTTCCTGCGGCTTCTGCTCGATAGGTTGTTCGATGAAAGTGAACAAGGTTAGCGACAATCGGTACTGGACGGAACCCTCCGGCCTGCCCGGTGACTATCTCTGTCGTTACGGTCGATTTGGCAATGACTTCGTGATTCGCTCGCGGCGCGTCTACAATCCCTCCGAGCGCACGGGCGGAAAGCGGAACGACGTATCCCTGGAGACCGCCGAAATCCGCATTGCGCAGGCCCTTCAGCAAGCCAAGGAAACTTACGGCCCTGATGCCGTGGCCGTCTTCCTGTCGCCTGAGTTGTCTAACGAGGAAATGTACCTCGCTGCCCGCATTGCTCGAGAGGGGCTGGGGACCAATAACGTATCGTCCCTTACGCTCATCGAGGGCGGAGTCGAGGCCGGCGAACTTGATCGCGCTTTCGGCTTCACCGCGTCAACGGCCGACCGTTCTGTCCTCCGCGACGCGGACCTTATCGTGTGTAACAATACCGATACGCTTAACGATCACCTGATCCTGAGCGTTGAGATTATGGCCGCTGTGAATGATCGCAACGCCAAGCTCATCATCTCCAACTCATCGCTCGATAACCTCGACAAGCTCAGTTCTCTTACGGTCGACCCGATGAGAGGGCGCGCTGCGCTGCTGTGGAATGGCGTCATTCAGCGCCTGATCGACACCGGGTTCGTGAAGCGCGAAGAACTCTCCGCGATCAAGGGCGGAAAGGACTTCCTGTCCGACAACTTCGACTACAGCATGAAAGCAACCGTTGCGGCAACCGGGGTCGATGCACGGAAGGTTGAGGCCACGGCTGCTCTGATAGCCGGTTCCAAGAAGATTGTGTTCGTGTACAGCCCCGACCGTGCGCAGAACCAGGCTCCCGGTGACATTACGGCCCTGGCGAATCTGACTCTGCTCCTTCGTGCACGCGGGGTGAGAGCGGATATGCTGCTGCCTGGCGTTTCCGCGAACCTCGCAGGCGTCGAGATCTGCGGGGCCGCTCCGACCTTCAAGCCCGGGCGCGTTCTTGCCGACGGTTTGAACAACGTCCGCTCGAACGCGGCGCTCAAGGCTCTGCTTGAGGAAGGTAAACTCAAGGCAGCCCTGATTATTGGCGAGGACCCGATGAGGTCGAACAGAACGGCATCGTACTTCCGGAACATCGAGTTCCTTGCCGTCATTGACTGGGCGGTCACCGAGACAATAATGTACTCGAATGTTGCCATTCCGGGCTCGACCTTCTTCGAAAGCAACGGAACGCGCATCAACTTCGAGGGCAAGCTCACGCGGTTCAACAACTCCGTGACTCCGCCTTCGGGAGTGCCGACGTGGAAGGTTCTTGCCGACCTCGCCCTTAAGCTGGGTATCAAGGCAGAGTTCTCCTGTGCCTTTGAGATTACAGCGGCAATCGAGACCGCGCTGCGAAACTCGACCGGCTCTTTGTTCTCCTTCTACTGGAACGAAGGAGTCAGAACGGCATGGGAGGGCAAAGGCACTCTCAATGTCGCTGACACCCGGCCGATGCCAAGCACTCTTGTACAGCCCATAACGATGATCGAAAAGTACAAGAAGGACCTTCGAGACCTTGGGGTTGAGCGCTATAATAAGAGCGCATCCCGCTGATTGATGGACATGGGAGCGCCTTCGGGCGCTCCCTTTTTCTGCAAGGAGGCTGCCATCAAGATCTCGGAAGCAATCAGCCTGTTCAATACGAACTACGATTTCCTTCTGGCGGCCAAGCCTGATGGCAAGATTGTCTTTGCGAGCGAGGAGTTCTGCGAGGAATTCGCGCTCGCCGATAGTGCCGTTGTAGGCCGGAGTCTGAACGACATCGCCGCTGACGAATCGCACAAGAACATCCACGCCGCGACGCAGGCAGCCGCCGAAGGGCGCAAAGCTTGGGCGGTCTTCGTCCTCAAAGGGGCGGCACACCGGCCAATCTACTTCCGCACCGGTCACCTCAAGGCCGATGATGGTGAGTTGTTCTTGTTCTTCTGCGACAGGGGCGATTCGGGCGACTATCCTGATGAATGGGAAAAGGAAAAGCGCGTCCGGGAACTGAACTGCGTCTACGCCGTGTCGGATTGGATCGAGTACTCGACCAATATCAAGGACTTCTTCGACGAATTGCCTAAGTACCTCACCCCTGGAATGAGCTATCCTGATCAGGCGGTGGTCTACGCTGTGTATCAGGGAGTGGAATACGGCGAAAAGCCTTCCGGACCCCAATTCATCTCGATCTCGCTCGAAGTGAGAGAGCAGTACCGGGGAGAGATGATCGTCGGGTATAAGGACCCTGCGCTCAAGTTCCTGCCCGAAGAGCAGAAAATGCTCCACGAGATCGGTCGGGTGCTCAGAATTGCCCTTGACCGAAAGGATCTGCGCGAGAATCTCGCTGCTCTGAAGGATGAGGCCGAGGAGTACACCAAGAGAGTCGCTGACCTGCAGGCCGAAATCACCAGCCGAACGGCTGAAATCGAGGCCCAGCAGAGCAAGCTCAGTACTGTCAATTCCTACCTGAGCAAGATGGAAAGCGGCTTCGAAGAAGCCAAGATCCGCCTGGAGACAATGTTCAAGGCGGTACCGGACAAGGTTGCTATCATCGATCGCAACCGCAAGGTTATCCTTACAAACAGGGAGAATGTCCCAGCGGGGAATAAGTGCCACAAGACGTTCTTCGACAGCGATGTCCCATGCCAGGATTGTCGCCTTGCCAGGATCATTCGCGAGAAAGCCCCCATATCCATCGAGATCAGACACGATGACGCCTACTACCAGGTTCACGCGCTCCCCATCTTCGACTCCAATCAGGAGGTGGAGGGCATTATTGAGTTCTACCGCGAAGTGACGCGCGAGAAGAGCTACGAGGAGCAACTGCGCCAGGCAGACAAGCTTGCTTCTCTCGGTCAGCTTGTTTCAGGTATCGGCCACGAAATCAACAACCCGAATCAGTTCATCCGCGGCAACATCAAAATCATTCAGCAGGCGATGGACGACATGCTTCCTATCGTAGACGAGTATGCTAAGAGCCACCCCGATTTCAAGGTCGCCAAGCTGAAGTACGAGTTCTTCCGCCAGCACATAATGACACTCATAAACGACATGGCCCACGGTTCTGAGAGGATCAAGGGCATTGTCGAAGGGCTCAAGCGCTTTGCCCGGCGCGACGAGGGATTGCTCATAGACAGCATGGAGATCAATACGATTATCGACGCCGCGGCAAGGCTGGTCCACAATCAGGTTCACAAGACGTCAGACATCGAGCTTGAGCTTACTCCAAGCATCCCCTCGGTTGTCGGGAACGCTCAGAAGATCGAGCAGGTGCTCATCAACCTGATTATGAACGCGAGCGAGGCGATGCCCGAGGGCCGAAGAGGCCATATCGTCGTCTCCACCAAAGCCGAGGAAGGCAGCGTTATCATCGAGGTGCGAGACAACGGCAAGGGGATGAACGAGAGCACATTGAAGCGCATGTACGAGCCCTTCTTTACCACGCGAAGGGCCAAGGGCGGCACCGGTTTGGGGCTCTCAATCGTCTACCGGATCATCGAGGAGCACGGAGGAACGGTAAGCGTCAACAGCAAGGTTGACGTAGGTACCACCTTCATCATCACGTTGCCTGTTCGCAGGCGCAGCGGCAAGTTTCCAACGGTATAGCGGCGGATCACAGAGGAGTCCTGCTGATGAAAAGAGTGCTGATCGTTGACGATGATGTCGCCGTAACCAACTATCTGATGGTGTTTCTCGCGCAGACAGATTCCTACGAAAGTGAGATTGTAAACGACTCCCGGACTGTTCCGGACATACTGGCGGCGAGCAAGTTCGACGTGATACTGCTCGACATGGATATGCCCGGGCTGAGCGGACTTGATATCCTGAAACTCTCGGGAGAGCGCAGGCAAAGCACACCCATTATCATCCTGACGGGCGTGAGTGATGTCGAACAGGCTGTCAAAGCCATGAAGCTTGGAGCGTTCGACTATCTGACCAAGCCGGTCGACGACGAGCACCTGCTGAAGGTCCTGGATAACGCAATCAAGCAGAGCGAAATCAACTCCTCGATTCTTGAGCTTCCTGACACGCTCAAGCAGGAAGACCTGCAACATCGCGAAGCATTCGAGCATCTCCCGACAATGGATCCTGAGATGATCAGGCTGTTCCATTCGGTCGAGCGGATGGCTTCAGGTGATTTGACAATCTTCATATGGGGAGAAAGAGGAACCGGCAAGGAGTCGCTGGCCCGGGCGATACACAAGGCCAGCCCCCGCAGCAAGGGGCCTTTTATCGCCGTTGATGCGGATGCCCAGAACCCGGACGCCTTCGCTGCCGATTTCTTCGGTCAGGCTCGCGACTGGTCGGGCTCGCGGGAAGAATCCACCGGTTTCGTTGAAACCGCGGAGGGCGGGACGCTGTTCCTCGACAATGTTGATGCACTCCCCCTGCCAGTCCAGGTGCGCTTCAAGAGACTGCTGCAGACTCGAGAATACTATCGGGAGTGTTCGACCGAAATCCGAATGGCCAACGTGAGGTTCACGGTAGCTTCACAGCACGATCTCACCCGGGACGAATATAAGAACTCCTTCTCGCGCGACCTGCTGTACCATCTCATGGTCAATTCGATCAGGTTGCCATCCCTCAGGGAGCGGCCCCTGGATGTTCAACTGCTTGCCAATCGCTTCTGCGCTGAGGAAGCGGAGAAGTCCGGGAGGAAGCCTCTCGATCTCTCCCCCGAGTTCATGCAGTTCATCGCGGGCTATGATTTTCCTGACAACCTGCAGGAGCTTCGCACGCTGATCGCATCCTGTGTTGTCAACGAAGAGGGCCAGCACATAACAGTGGAGAGCATTTCACCCTACACGAGAGAGCGTATCAACCGCTCGCGCGAGAAGGCGATCATGGACTTCCGTCCGCGCAAGCTGCAGGTTATCGCTCGCGAGCACATCATGCGGATGCTCTTGTTCTTCGGGAATGATCGGGCCAGAACGGCTGCTGAGCTTGGCGTATCCCTGGAAACGATGGACAAGATACTCAGCCCGCGCCCCGTGGACGCAGGACAGAAAGACGTGTCGTTCTCGATCGACGATTAATCCGGCTTGGGCTTTTCCGGTCCGAAGATAACAGCGAAGTGCCCGGGCCTTTCCTCTTTGCTGGCGTCACGGTTGAACCGATCCGCCAACGAGGCGACATTCTCGCATTGGTTGGGCTGCGTGACAAGCACTGTCACTGGAAGGCGGGGGTTCCGGATGAAGAACTCCCTGGCCTTGATAACGGGAAGAGGGCACACTTCACCTCGGCAGTCTAATACGTCCATTCTTGCCTCCTGGCTAATGATACAACTTCCTGCGAGGCGGAGGCGACGTTGTGTAAGTTCTTCCTCGCTCCGTCACGACCGCGCTGGCGGCTGCGGTGGGGATTTTTATTGCAACTGGCGCTTTGCCTGTAAAATAGTATCGCCATAATCTCTTGGAGGACTGCAATATGAAGCGGAGTTTCTTCGCGGTATTGTGCGTTGTCTGCCTGTTTGTAGCATCACTCGCCTGCACCTCGGGCAGCAGCTCGGTCATAACCTCTTCCGCTCCGCCTGCCTCCGGGACTCTGTCGGGTTCCCAATCGTCGGCACCCCCGGGAAGCACAGCTCCTCCTGCTGCCCTGTTCCTTTCCTGGTCGGAGCCCACCAAGTCCTTCATAGTAACGGCCGGGCAGGATACATACGTGAATGTTCGCGGCGATGCGACAGTGGACCCCACTGCCACTATTTCCGTGGGTTACGATAGCGACACCGACTATGACAACGAGGGTATCACTTGGTTTTCCCGTACATACAAGGGTGGACCGTTCCTGGTTACCGTATCCGCAATGGACTTCGCGCCCGGTACGTACTACTTTGTGGCAAAGATTGTCCGCGGCTCCCAGACCATCGTTCACTACCTGGCAAATCCTGTAATCTTCCGCGATGAACCTAACGTCTGGCTGTCCTATCCTGATGTTGACACAGTTGCGACCCGCGGCCAGGATTTCACATTCTCAGGCTACGACAGTGCTTCCGGCAGTACTATCCGAATCGGACTTGATACGGACCGTAATCCATCGAACGGCGGAATTACCTGGCTCACCATCCCCAATATTCCCACAGGGCAGTTCTCCAAGACCTGGACCGTCCTCGCATCGTTGACCGGGCGTTTCTACCCGGTTATCCAGGCGAAGTCGGTCACTATTGAAGAGTACTCGTATTCCGATGGCAGCATCCTTGTCGGTGACATTGCTTCGATCCGGTTCACTTCTCCGATGAATTCCCTGGATGTCCATCCAAGGCCCACCGTGTCCCTGACGATCGCTGGCACATCAACATCCACGACCCCGGGTGCAGTGATGAGTATCGGCTATGATACTGACACGGATGCGACCAATGGCGGGATCGTATGGGTGGTAAACAATGTTCCGGTCGGCAATTTCTCGGTGTTGTGGAACGTCGATATCACCGTAGGCGGGACGTATTACGTCGTGGGTGAGATCACGGACGCCCATGGCACGGTCGATGCCTATGCCCCCGGTGCTATAACCGTTGACAATAGCAACTACATCGAGTTCTACACGCCCATTTCCGACGTGACTATTACCGCAGGTGAGTTCTTCCCGATTCCGGTTACGGGCTACGCGTACAGCGCCGCTCTGAACGGAACGGTGAACCTCTTCTACGACACTGACACTAATGTGGCGAACGGAACAACCGCAATATGCGCCAGCTTTGCTGAAGGTTCTATCGATGTCCTGTTCGACATTTCCGAACTCCCTGCAGGCGAATACTACATCGGAGCTACCCTTGTCCGTGGCTTCTCCACGCTGGTTACTGCCTGGGCCCCGATGAAGCTGACTGTTATGCCGAACGCAGATCTGTCCAATCCTGCAAACTCAGGCCCGTTCTTCTCCGCTGCGAGCACTATCACCATGACCGATCCGGCTCGCGCTGACAAGAACGTAACGTGGACTGTGCACTATCCCGCCGACACGCTCGGAAGCGCCGTGGTTTCGACACAAGCTCCCTTCCCGGTCGTCCTGTTCTTCCCTGACAGCTACGTTGCGGACACTTCCTACAGCTACCTGGTGGACAGGATTACGCGCTGGGGTTATGTCGTGATCACCGTCAATACCAGCGGGAACTTCGCCTATTCCACCGACGACTCTTCGAGAATGGACGCACTTGACGGCACATTCATCATCAACTGGATGCAGACCGTCGTGCTGGACAACACATCACCTTACTACAACGCCATGGATATGCTGGCAATTGCCTCTTCCGGTCACGGCCGTGGCGGTGGCTCTTCGATCATGATCGCCCGCGACGATACCAGGATCAAGGCAGTTGTCGCAATTTCCACACGCCGTCCCATGACGACAGCTCCCTCCTCGCCGTACATCGCAAATGTGCCGATAATGATCTACTCCGGCTCCAAGTCCAACGTGAACAACTACAAGCCTGCCAACCAACAGTCCGTGTACAACGACCAGAAGGCGTACAAGCAGTTGACCACGATTGTCGGCGGGAATCACGTTCAGTTCAAGGACACTGTTGCGCAATGGGATTTTGACGGCACTCCCACCTTGTCGCTCCTTGAGCAGCACCGCAGAACCCAAGTCATGACCGTCTCTTTCCTGAACGCGTTCCTGAAGAACCAGCCCTATTACATGGCTTGGGTGAACGGAGATCAGGTTCCCGGCCTTGGAAATGTGACTATCCAGTACCTCGCTCCGTAGTGCGGTCCGTCAGCAGATATGACAAAACCGCGGGGCCATCCCCGCGGTTTTTTTCGGGCGTGCCAAACCGTGTATAATTTTGCGTCTTTCTCACACTCACCAAAGGAGAGCAAATGCCGCTCATCATTGACATCAAGGCTCGCGAAATCCTGGACTCTCGCGGGAATCCCACAGTCGAAGTTGACGTATACGTTGAGGGCGGCTTCATGGGCCGTGCCGCGGTACCCTCCGGTGCATCCACCGGCAGCCGCGAAGCACTGGAATTGCGGGATGGCGACAGCAAACGCTACCTGGGGAAGGGCACTCTGAAGGCCGTCAAGAACGTCCGGGATGAGATAGCTCCACAGATTCTGGGCACCGAAGCCCTTGACCAGGTCGCGCTTGACCGGACAATGATCGAGATCGACGGCACAGAGAATAAAGAGCGGATGGGCGCCAACGCCATTCTTGGTGTTTCGATGGCCGCCGCGCGAGCCTCGGCCGCATACCTCGATATGCCTCTCTACAGATATATCGGCGGGTTTGCAGCCCGGACACTGCCTGTCCCTATGGCCAACATCATCAATGGCGGTGCTCATGCTGACAATTCGCTCAACGTGCAGGAGTTCATGGTCCTGCCGGTCGGAGCCCCGACTTTCACCGAGGGTATCCGCTACGTTGCGACCGTATTCCATAATCTCAAGAAGATCCTGAAGGGCCGCAAGATGGCGACCTCGGTCGGCGATGAAGGCGGGTTTGCCCCTAACCTTGGCAGTGATGAAGAGGCGTTCAAGGTTATCATTGAGGCGATCTCTGCCGCGGGATTCAAGCCCGGCGTGGACATCATGCTGGGTATTGACACTGCCGCTTCCGAGTTGTACAAGGACGGGATCTACGTAATGCACAAGTCCTCCGGCGCCAAGCTCTCAACGGATGACATGATCGCGATGTACGCGGACTGGTGCGCCAAGTATCCCATCATCAGCATCGAAGACGGCCTTGCCGAGAGCGATTGGGATGGTTGGGCCAAGCTGACGGACAAGCTGGGAAAGACCGTTCAGATTGTCGGCGACGACATTTTTGTCACCAATACCGCCATTTTCCGCAAAGGCATCGAACGCGGTATCGCCAACTCGATCCTGATCAAGCTCAACCAGATAGGCACTCTTACCGAGACAATCGAAGCGATCCAGATGGCCTATGGCGCCGGTTACACCGCTGTGGTTTCACATCGCTCCGGCGAGACGGAAGACAGCACTATTGCCGACCTTGCTGTGGCAATGAATACAGGCTTCATCAAGACGGGCTCGGCTTCGAGAAGCGACAGGCTCGCGAAGTACAATCAGTTGATGCGAATCGAAGAGCAACTCGGCTCCGCCGCCATTTATCCCGGAATGAAGGCTTTCACCTCGATCAGCAGGAAGTAATGTCCACGCTACGCGTGTTGGGAGACTATCGTTTTGTCCTTGCCAGCGGAGTCTCGCCCGCGCGGTTGCAGTCTGTTGTTCCACGTTCCGGTCAATGGGGCATCGGCCTTGGTGCCCCGCCCGAGAAGGGCGAACCGACCGGATTCCTGGGCGAGGCGATCCTGTGCGGCTGTAAGACGGTCTTCCTGCCAACCGGGCAGAATGCGGCGGCCGTAATGTCCCCGAACCCCTTTCCGAGCGGGTTCTTCGTTCACTGGGGCTTTGACGACGCAATCTGTTACGATTTCGCGCCCGGTGATGAGTGGAGATTCGACGTAACGATGAAGCAGATTCTCGGCGAGGTGGGCAAAAAGGCTTCCTCATCGGGCATCTATGCCTTTGTGATTGGCGGAATAGCTGCATCGTTCGACGTCCAGGCGCTGATTACATCTCCGGTGGAAGCGAATCGCCCTCAGGATGGCGCCCCCATCAACTCGGCGACCAACTACCCCCGCTACCTGCGCCGAAATTCCGGGGCGTATGCGATGCATCCGTTCGTGGCTGCCGGGCTGTTCCTGAACCCGTCCGCAATCTCTGTCAGCGGGCCTGCCGATCTGCTGGCTAACGCCTTCGGCGAGTTGCCGCGGCATCTGGATTTTGCATATCACGCGCATGCCGCAATTTTGTCCCGGAAGATTACACTGGATTGGCATGGATGCGATAGCCCTTCTGCAATCGAGGAGTGTGTCGGCCGGAGTGAGGGCTACATAATGTCCGTAGAGCATATACTGCCGGGAACGCTTGTTCGCGAGGCAAAGCTGTTCATTACACCGATAACCGCTTTCCAAGCAGGAGCATGAAATGGACATTACAAAGGGCAGTGATCACGAGGAAAAATGGGCGCTCGAAGAGGAGAAAAAACGGCGCGAGAAACTTGCGGCCAAGAAGCTGGAAGAGGAACAGAAGCAGAAGCTGAACGCCTGCTTCATGCATTGCCCGAAGTGCGCCACCGTCCTCAAGACCATAACCATCGAGGGGCTGGAGATCGACGAATGCCCGCAGTGCAAGGGGATCTGGTTCGATGTCGGCGAGTTGGAGATGTACCAGAAGATGACCGAGGAAAAGAAGAAGTCCTTTGTGGCCAAGGTGTTCGACTCCCTGTTCGGCGGATAGCCGGTGTCGCGGCTTTGTTCGCTCGTTGCCATTCTTGTCCTGCTGTCGCTTGCCGTCCTTGGCGCTGAAGTTCACTCCATTTCACTCAAGTGTCCCTATTGTGGCAAGGGGTTTTCCGGATTCGCCGCCGATGCCGATGCCAATGTCGTGGGGATCGACAGCGACTTCTGCACCTATTCCCTGAAAGGCTCCACCCGGTCGTTCGTGGTGCAGTTCTGCACCAACTGCTGTTACTGCGATTTATCCGACTTCATCCTGGCCGGGACACCACTGAGTGAAAAGCAGAAAGCTGCTGTTGCTGAGGTCCTCCCCGAGCTTGCCCGTGGCCAGTCCTTCGCTTCTCCCGAAGCCGTTCCCCTCGACCTCAAGATGAAGTCCGCGCTCTTATGCACCCAGGCCCGAGGTGCCGATCTTTTTGACATCGCCCGGCTTGCCCATACCGCAGCCTGGTGCATCCGCGACAAAATCACCTTCAGGGCAATCAGGGACGGCTATTTCAATCCCGCCCGTGCTTTCGACGCCTTCGAAGCCGGTAAAGCAGCGTTGAAGCTGGATTCCGACGCTGCTCTTTCCACCGCGCTTGAACTGCTGCATCTTTCGGTGCGGCTGGGGCTCCCTGCCTCGCGCGATGACCTGCGGGCGGCGATCTGGAAGTACGCCACATCCTCGCTGGGGCCGCAGCAGCAGGAGACTCTCGGTGCGGCCCTGGACAAGTTCGATGCCGATGTTCAGACAGAGTCCGGGTTCATGCTGGAGGCCGTGGTCAGATTTGAGGATCTGTTGTCGCGCGACGTTATCAAAGACGGGCGTGACGTCCTGCAGTACACGTATGTGGTCGCAGACCTCTACCGCAGGACGGGCAAGGCCGATATGGCCAAGCAATGGCTTACCGCCGCGAATGTGCCGACCCAGCGTCCTGACATCCTGAAGATGATACCGGTTCTGATGGCCCATATTGAGAAGGCTGGTATGCCGTCCTCGCGCAAGCTGCCGACGGTAATCTGTCCCCTGTGCGGAGCCGAGGTCGAGATCCCTCCCGCTCGCGAGCCCGATCTTCTCGGTGGACGCGACACCGATTTTGGCACCTATTCTCTTGACCCGGCTTCGTACGGTACGGATGTTGTCACCTGTGGGAATTGCTTCTTCAGCCGCTACCGCAAGGTCTTCGCCGATGCGCTGTCCGACGAGAAAAAGACAAGGCTCAGAGCGGCCCTGACAGACGAAAAGGGCAGGGGAGAATCGCTGCTCAAGACCTGGTATCGGTACTCTCTGGCCGCCCGTTGCCTGGCTGCTTTGGAGGCGTCCCCCGACGAAGTGGCGATGGCGTGGCTCAGTTCGGCATGGGCGGTCAGGCGCGGGCTGTGTTCGCCCACGCTGGAGGTTGATTTCGGCTCTGATGTGTTGTATCCCGATATCGCGTCAAAGAAGGCCGCCGAGGTGTCCGACGGCACGTTCGATACCTATTATCTTGCCGCGTTGATTGCCTTCCGGGCGGGCCTTGTGTCCGAGCGCGACAGCTACACGAAGAAGGCCGGAAAGATGACGGCGGGCGACAGGTCTCGCGAAGTGCTGGTCGAGCGGGCAGCCCAGATGTACGCCGCCGAGCGGGGGTTTCTTGACGCGGGGTTCCCATATTTCGAAAAGGCCTCCGCGGGGGCCAAGGATGCCGATCTGTACACGTTTCTGCTTGCGGAGTGCACACGCCGCAGAGGGGATGTAAAGGCATCGCGCAAGCTGTATGAGGGGTGTAAGGGGATGCCGCGGGTTGGGGAAATGGCGGA
>JBAZOJ010000038.1:0-19210 GCA_041648755.1 Candidatus Brocadiia bacterium | reverse complement strand
CATTCCGGGTATATTGGATGGCCACAAGCGCCTTGAGCAACTCCCGTCGTGTATAGTGCTCCCCTACCTGCAGCTTGACGGTCATGCCCTCGTACTCGCGAGGGCTGCCAAGACCGTATATCGCTGATACCGATGCCACGATGATCACGTCTTCTCGCGAAATCAAAGCAGCCGTGGCCGCGAGTCTCAGCCGTTCGATCTGATCATTGATGGCCGCATCTTTTTCGATATATGTGTCGGTCTGTGGGACATACGCTTCAGGCTGGTAGTAGTCATAGTAAGAGACGAAGTAGTGGACAGCGTTGTCGGGGAAGAAGGTCTTCAACTCCGCGTAGAGCTGCGCCGCCAGCGTCTTGTTGTGTGACAGTACGAGTGCGGAGCGACCGGAATTGGCAATGACATTGGCGACGGTGTATGTCTTGCCGCTGCCCGTTACGCCAAGAAGCGTCTGGTAGCGAGATCCCTCAGCCAATCCTTTCGTAAGCAATTCAATGGCTTGAGGCTGGTCACCAGTTGGCTCAAACGGAGCGACAAGCCTGAATTCAGCCATTTGTTTCCCCACTGCAAACGCAATCAGTCACGGTCATCCGTCTTCCCAGTTCGAAAAGTGATCATGGATGCGAGCGCTTTTGCCTCCTTTGGGGAGATTCCAGCAGCGGAGGCCAGTTCCTCAACAGAGGTGATCGGGCCGACTTTGGTGCGATATTCAATGATCCGCCGGGATCCCTCGGGACCTATGCGCGGAAGGGCCTGCAGTTCCGACGGTCCCGCGAGATTGACAGGTATAAGATAGGTTGCTGGAGAGAATCCGGCCTGCTCAACGCCGCCGGAGCGAAGAATGCTCGAAAATGCGAGCGCTGCCCCGGCCAAGGCAATCAGGACAGCGAGAAAGAACACTTCCCGTCCCGACAAAATCAGCGAAGTAGAGGGGCGCTGTGCGTCGTTGGCCATTGGGTCATTATAGCAGAATATGGGCGGTGGAAAAGGGGAAGCCTTGACCGTAGTGCAGCATGGCTAAAATTGCGCAGTCCCTATGATCGCCGGGAAAGTTACTCCAATGGAGACCCAATGGTATACGCATGGCCGATTCTGCTGTTGTTTGGCTCGAACATATTCATGACTTACGCATGGTATGGTCACCTGAAGGACATGCGGGGCAAAGCAGTGTTCGCGGCCATACTCGTCAGTTGGGGAGTGGCATTCTTCGAATACTGCCTGCAAGTCCCCGCAAACCGCATCGGATACTCGGTCTATTCACTGGGCCAGTTGAAAGTGATCCAGGAGATCATCACGATGTGCGTCTTTGGCGGCTTTTGCGTGTTGTACATGAAGGAACCCCTGAAGCTCGACTTCCTTTGGGCCGGTCTGTGCCTCGTCGGCGCTGCGTTCTTCATGTTCCGGGGATTCACGCCTGCATAGCACAACCTCGAACCACAATGACCGGTTCGGGCTCAACTAAGGGCAATTCGAATACGGAGTGTACTACTTGTCTGACTTTGCCAACACAGGATCGGAAGTCGGGATTACCGGATTTGGGCCGGGAACCGTTATCCCTCGCCTTTGCAGGAGGGAGCCCTCCAACCTGTACAAGTCGACCAGTGCCTTCAGGTAGTTCACGACCGCCTGGGTCTCGGCGATCTGTGATTGCAGCAAGTCACGCTGCGCCTGGGCAACAAGGAACGTGGTCGACTTCCCAACCCTGAATTTCTCTGTCTCCCCGCGCAGTGTCTCTTCTCTGAGTTGACGTGCTGCAGCCGTAGCCGGGATTTGGTCTCGGGTCCGCTCCACCTCAACATACGCGGTCCGAACATCGACCTCAATCAACTGGCTCATATTGTCGACAGCCGCCTTCGCTTGTTCGCGAGACAGGACTGATTTGGTGTACAAAGCCTCGGACGACCTGTTGCCAATAGGAACGGTCAATTGGAGTCCAACCACGGTCACCGTTCCGGTGCTTCCCGCAAAGGAATTCGCGTAAGAAGTGTTTCCCATGGCAATGAAGAGATCCAGTTTCGGAAGAAGACCATTCTGTGTCTTGAGAACCTCCAGATCGCCTCGCTGTACCTGGAGTCTCGCCTGGTTCAAATCGTTACGCCAAATGGCTGCGACAGCCGCATGCTTTGCAACATCCTCCAAGTCGATCTCAGGAACAACCGGTTTCGTCTGAAACGTGATCGCTCTGCTCCACGGATCAGGACCGGGGATGTTCAACAGCCTGACAAGTTGGACACGGGTTTTCGCCAAGGTGCTTCTCGCGTTAATCAGGTCCTCGCGCCGGGTTGCCACCTCTGATTGAGCGGCAGCCAACTCGATTTCAGCAAGCTTGCCCAATTTGACGCGTTCCTGTGTCTCACTCAACTGGCGCTGTGCCAAGGCAAGCGAGTTCTCGTAGATTTCGATCTGCTGGCCTGCGAGAATATAGTCCCAACTGGTCTTCTCGACTGTGGAGACAAGTGTTTCGGCAATGCCTCGCAGTTCGTATGCTGAAATCCGCGTGTCCAGTCGTGCCTGGCGCAAAGTGGCCAAGTTCACCGCGAGCCCCGCTCCCTGAAGTAGCGACTGGGTTATGGTCAGGCCAGCCTTGCCGGAATCGAGCCTGTTGCTATAAAGCGTCGAATCCGTCAAGCCGATGGAGTATGTTGCATTGACGTTTGTTCCGGAGGGTAGTGTCCCGTTCACGCCCACCGATGCTGATTTGTTGCTGACGGAGGATGTTATGCTCGGATCGAACTTTGCCAGTGCGGTCTCCTCGTTCGTCTTCGTTATCTCCGGAGCAAACCGCTGGACAGCGAAATCGCGGTTGTGCTCGATCGCCATGAGAATGGCATTCGTGATCGACAAGTCCACAGGGCTATTGTCGCTGGGTAGCGATGTTTCAGCCTTGTCACCTGCATCAGGAGACTCTTCTGAGTTCCGAGGCTGAAGGGAAGTTCCACGGAATGCATCCGGCGTGGTGCAGGATGCCAGGAAAAGTACCGTAAGCAGCAACGGTATCGAGATGATTCGCAATATGGACATGGATGGGAACTCCTATTCGTACCTTAGAGCCTCAATCGGGTCCAGACCGGCGGCCCGACGGGCAGGATACCAACCAAAGAACACTCCGACCGCGAACGAAAAAGACAGCGCAAGGATAACACTGTTCATGGTAATCACAGACGGGAACTGGGTGAACTTGGAGACCAGCAGAGAGAGCCCTGCGCCAAGCGCAACGCCAAAAAATCCTCCAAGTCCGCTCAACACGACTGATTCTATCAGGAATTGCATCATAACACTTCCACGTTTTGCGCCAATTGCCTTGCGTATGCCGATCTCTCTCGTGCGTTCGGTAACCGTTACAAGCATTATGTTCATAATGCCTATGCCGCCCACGAGCAGGGAAATTCCTGCAATCCCTCCAAGCAGGAGACTGAATATGTCGCTGACACTGGTAACAGTGCTGATCATCTCTGCCTGGTTCATAACTTCGAAGTCGTTGTCAGCATCATCAGCAATGCGGTGCCTTTTGCGCAGAATTTCCGAGACCGACGTCTGCACCGCGGTCAGATCCACACCATCATTGGCCTCGATGTCGATCTCGCGCAAATAGTCAACCCCGAAGAGAATGCTCATGGCCGTAGTATATGGGACAAGGACCTGGTCATCGGGATTGAACCATCCTTGGTCCCCTTTTGACTTGAGCACTCCGACAACGCGGAAGTTGATCCCGTTCAGCTTGATGGTCTGCTCTCGAGGGTCTTCGCCTTCGAACAAGGTCTGGGCTGTCACGGGTCCGATTACCGCGACGCGCCCCATGGATTCCACTTCGGCAGAGGAAAAGCAGCGTCCTACATCGATGCTGAAATCGCGCACCGACATCCAGGTGACATCGACTCCGTTCACGGACACTCTGTTGTTCTTGTTAAGATACTTGGCTTGTGCGGAGCCCCCTACAACAGGCGACAGCATATTGATCCCGGAAACCTGATTGAGAAGTGCTTCAGCGTCGCTCAACTTGAGCGTCTGTTGAGTACCGGAGGAGACTCCGTGGGACCCGCTGGATCCCGGGCGCACGATCAGGAGATTCGTTCCCAGTGACGACAATCTTGACAAAATGCTCTTCTGTGCCCCGGCTCCAATGGCCAACATGGAAATCACCGCGGCAACACCGATGATTATCCCAAGCATAGCCAGAAATGTCCTCAACTTGTTGGCTCGCAGGCTCCGCAGGCTTACCTTTACGATTGTCCAGAATAGCACTATTTGCCTCCTCTGTCATCTGAGATTCGCCCATCGCGGAGATTGATCCGCCGCCTGCAATGCCCGGCAACATCATGATCATGGGTGACAACGATGACCGTCCTGCCTTCTCCATTCAGTTTTGCGAACAACTGCAGTATTTCCTCGCCTGTCTTGCTGTCAAGATTGCCGGTCGGTTCGTCTGCCAGAAGTATGCTCGGATTCGTTATGAGTGCGCGGGCGACGGCGACTCGCTGACGCTGCCCGCCGGAAAGCTGGTTGGGCTCGTGGTGCATTCGATCCTTAAGCCCGACATTGACCAAAGCCTCTTCGGCCTTGTCTCGTGCCTTGCTCATTCCGGCGTATAGCAGGGGCAGTTCCACGTTCTCGATTGCGCTCATCCTGGGAAGCAGGTTGAACGTCTGGAAGACAAAGCCGATCCTCTTGTTCCGAACCTCGGCCAGTTCGTCTTCTGACATCCTCGATACATCTTCGCCAGCAAGTACATATGTTCCGGCATCAGGGCGGTCCAGACACCCGATCAGGTGCATGAGTGTGCTCTTCCCGCTCCCCGACGGACCTGTAATCGCAAGCATTTCGCCAGCGAGGACATCAAGATCCAGACCGTCCAGAGCTCGCACTGTTACTCCTCCAAGACGATAGATCTTTACAAGCCCCTTGGCTTCGATGATAAGCGAGTTCGTCATTACGGGAAAACCATCCTTCCACCCGGCCCGCCCGGCTGATTGGACGCTGCCCAACGGCTGTCAGATCCGGCCTTCTGAAGTACGACCGTATCTCCCTCACTAACTCCGCTAATGATCTCCGTGCGGGAGCCATCCGTTATTCCGGTGGTGACCTCCTTGTCGATTGTAGCCCCTTCGATTCCGGGAATGCTGACATATCGCTTCCGGTCCTTTGTGTAGACCGCTTCGTTCGGAACAGTAAGGATATCGCTCTTCTCGGAAAGAATGATGTCGATATTCGCCGTCATTTCCGGCTTCAGAAGCCCCTTGGCATCGTCGAGAACTTCGATCTTCACCTCGAATGTCACGACGTTCGACAAATTGACGCCCTTGGCGGCTACGCGCACGACTTTCCCGCTGAATCTCTTCCCTGGGAAGGCATCCGCTGTGATTTCCACGCTCTGGTCAAGTCTTACGCGGCCGATGTCGCTTTCGTCCACTGAGGCAAGCACAAACATGCGCGATAGATCGGAAATCGTAAGCAGCGATGTTCCGCCTCCCACATTGCTGATGCCTGACGATATGATCTGACCGATTTCGACGTTCCGGGCAGTAACCACCCCGCTGATCGGCGCGGCGACCTTTGTGTCCGCAAGACGGTCGTTTGCGATATCCAGCGCGATTTGGTCTGACTCGACTTGAGTTTCGGCGAGCTTCACATCCTGCCGCTTCAGTTCCAGAGACTCTTCCTCCGCCTTCAGTTCATCAACCGAGACCTGGGCGATCTTC
Source organism: Candidatus Brocadiia bacterium (assembly GCA_041648755.1). Taxonomy (GTDB): domain Bacteria; phylum Planctomycetota; class B143-G9; order B143-G9; family B143-G9; genus JBAZOJ01. The sequence continues at coordinate 13,517 of JBAZOJ010000038.1, read as the reverse complement.
AGATTGGAATCGGCTTGTGCGGCCGAGGTTGCGGCGGTATCGTAATCCTCTTGGCTGCCCAGCTTCTTATCCAGCAACTCCTTCATCCTCTGCGCCTTGACTCGGGCATCTGAAGCTTGGGCTCTTGCGGCGTCCAAGCTGGCCAGAGCCCGTTCACGATCGGTGATGAGCGTCAACTGTGCAATCTCCAAGTTCCGCTGGGATACTGCTAATCGGGCCATGGATGCCGACAGCGAAACCTCCGCCTGCTTTTTTGTGCGCCCCTCGTTGATTGGGTCGAGTTCGAGCAAGAGAGCGTCTTTTTCCACCTTGTCGCTGACGTCGAACGGAAGCGTGATTATCTCCCCGCTTGCCTTGCACTTTATATCCACGTCGAGATTCGAAACGACTCTTCCGGTGGATGCAACCGCGACCTTGATCGCTCCCTTTTCGACTTTGGCTGTCGAAATGGGGGTTTTTGCATCAGCAGTGCTCGCCTTGCGAACGACGAAGAAATAGTATACCCCCGCAGCGACTGCAAGGATAACCAGAACACAAAACAGTTTCCTCACTCAGAACTCCTTGCCGCATATGCGGCTTCCTTGGTCGCCGTACACAGAATCCGGAAATTGTCCCCTGTGATACTCGGGCCCGGCCTCAACAGAGATCCGCCATGCGCAATAACTCTGAAAGAATTCTACCCCGCATCTCCCCCTCGTATGGAGAAGAACCGAGAAGTTCAAGGAGCAAGAGCCCTTCCGCTGCAAGGACAATCACCGCAGCGCGCTCGGTATTGACCCCTGAAGCAGTCATGCGGGCAAGCATTCGCTTGCGCTCATCCCGTATCGGAATGACGAGTTTTGGATCATGTGCCACGGCAGCAAGGATCGCTGCAGCGATGGGCTTCTTGCCCAAAGGTGGACTCGCCGCAGCCATCACGCGGGCTTTGATCTCTCGGGTTCGGCCTTCCGGCAGATGCGCCATTTCTGCTTCGTGGCGGACCTGCCATCCGGCAATCATCCTCTCGACCATCGCCTGAAGCAGGGCCTCCTTGGACGGAAAGCTATAGATCAACCCACCCTTGCTGATACCTGCTTTTTTAGCGACAGCTTCCAGCGTAAGATGACTGGCGCCCTTCGCGATAACAACAGCCTCGGCGGCTTTCAGGATATCTTCTCGGGAACTACGTCTGGCCACTTCATCCACCTTACGGTAAAACGCGGTTTGGGGCTGACATCACGGTGATTAGTCTACCGACCGGTTGGTACAGTTTCTGGTTTTTGCTTCAAATTTTTACACCCGTCTCGAATGTGCATCGCCACGATGTGCGAGGCCGTCGCCGCGCCACCGACGAAAGGCAGAAAAAAGCGAGGGCGGGTTTCCCCGCCCTCGCTTAAGGATGTCCGGTGGAGTTAGTTCCAGTACAGCGACGGATCCCAAGCAGGGGCCAAGGCTCCGTAGGGCGTCTTCATCTTGAAGTTCCCATGTGACGATGTGCCCATATGGTAGTACCGAAGTGATTCATAGGCTGGCTTCACGACTGCTCCGGGGCCAATTCTGAAGGTCACGAATAACCCGATGTCCAAGTCCTTTCCTGAGAAGTCCCCGAAGGCCGAGAATCTGAAATTCACACGCTCATTCACTACGTACATGGCCGCAAGAGAGAACATCGCAGAGGAGACATTGCCTCCCGCGTAGTACAGACCGCCCTCAGTGGCAATCTCATCAAGCCATGAATGCTGCCAGTACAACCCGCCCACGAACACCGGCTCGAATTCCCATTCGATTGTTGTCGGATAGCTGGTGAAAGTGTCCTTGTTCATGGGGATATTGAGTCGTATGCCGATTCTGTCGGTCTCGGTGAATCCGGTTTGCGCAAACAACCTGATCTGGTACAGACTTACACCGGTGTCCGGGGACAGCCAGTCCCACATCAAGCCACAGTCAAGGCCGTACTCGCCGTACATTGCGGCTCCAAGTGTTACTCCCAAGCCGCTCTTGCCGTTCCATGTGTCAGCAGATACTCCAGCGTTGACATAAAGTCCTAAGTCGGGCCAAAGGGGGAATATGCCTGAGACTCCACCACGGGCGCCGCTGTCGTTCTGGCTCTCGATGTGATAGCCGGTAATCAGGCCCAGATCCAGTGAGACTTCGAAGTCCATGTCAAGAATGGGATTGTACTTGGGATCGAGCGCACCAACTTGAATTGTCGGGTGCTTTTTGGCTTCCGGCTGCGGTCTCACGGTAGGTGAGGCGCCTGCAGTCCCACTCCATAGAACCAGCACGGCGGCAGCAAGAACAAAAGCCGCGAAAAATCCGAATCTCATCATCATCCTCCGTGACGTTTTACGCAATTATACAACGGGAAACTGGCAATTCAAGGAACTTGCCGGAATGTCCCTACGCAACCTTCACCTTGAAGGTGGCCTTGTTCTTCTCCCACCACTCCGCCCAGAGGGCAATCGCCTTAGCACGGGCTTCTTCGGCGCCTCGAGGTTCGAAGTCGAACTTCAGCCCTGTCAACCGATAGAGCGAGTTGATTGCGTAAAATCGCATGTCGGCATCCTCGTCTGAAAGGGCCGCTATCAGTGCCGGGACATTGTCGTTGGCCGGTATTTCCCCAAGTGCCCATGCAGACCTGCATCGAACCTGAGCGACGGGGTTGTTCAACAGACTTCTCAGCAACGGCAGTGACCTCTCGTCCTTGATGCGCACTAAGATCCCAATGATTCGAACCTTGACCTCGTTGCTCTCGTCAAGGACAACCTCGACAAGACGCGGAACTGCGGAATAACCCATGGCAACGAGGGCTTCGATTCCGCGTTTCTGGTCATTCTCCTGCGCCCGGCGCAGCAAAGAGAGAAGCCCGTCAACCTTGTCCTTGTCTTCTCGCGATTCGCCAGGACCAACAAGAGGTGGAAGGATTTCGCCGGGCTCCTTTGGAATTTCGCCTCCCAATTCCTTGATGGCCTTCTCGATCACTCGGGTCATGGCGTCATCGCCCTTCGCCTCCATGTAGGACTTTTGGAGGGATGGGATGGAAGTTTTCCTCTTCTTGTACAGTGTCTCGAAGGCAAGATCCGCGATTGAAGCATCCTTGTCAGATATCGAAACGGCAAGGGCGACAAAAGCTAATGGTTCGTCAAATGCCCCCAGCGCCAACACAGCGAGTTTCCGCAGAGCTGGCTGTTCGTGCCGGGAGATCTTTACCAGCAGAGGAAGTCCGTCGCTGTCGCCCATCTTCTTCATCGCAAGCGCGATATCGCAGAGCACCGCGGGATGTGCTTCAAGATTGTTGTTGGGCTCCGGAGCGTTCGGAGTTACCGTAATGCGTGCCCTCAGTAACGGCAAGGCCGGAGCGTAGTTAATTACTCCAAGAGTCGTGACAGCAAATCTCCTGAGCTCGATTATCTGAGAAGAAATGTACTCCGTAATATACTGTCCACCGGAATTGTCGCCAAAGGCGTACAAAGCTCTCGCCGCAGCAATACGCGCAACCGGAAAGTCCTCGTACTGCGCCATGAAGACAATTCTCTTAAGCGCTTTGGGATCGCCTATCTTGCCCAGAGCGGTAACAGCATACAGACGTTTCTGGTCACTGGTACTCGCAGACGCCGAAATGAGCTTGTCCACAGCAGGAGAGCCGATCTTCACAAGTTGATCCAAGGCAAGACGGGCAGAATCTCCTTCGTTGCTGCCCAGTTGTGCAATCAGTCGGTCTATGCGATTCTGCAACGCCAGCCACTCCGGGCTGTCTTCTGCAAGAACGGACCCGGTAATGCAGACCAGGAGAGCAGCGGTTGCGCAAATCAGGATAAGAGTAGACTTCATTTCGACCATCCTGTCATCGCCGGGTGATAAAACCCAGCGGAATTGCTATTAGCAGGCCCGCGATATTGGGAAGCTGCAGTAGAAGCAGCGCAGGACCACTGCCTCGCTCCGCCGCGAACTGGCCGGTCATCAGCAATGGGTAGTAGATCACGAAAACGTACAACAAGGCCGCTCCGACCGACATTATCCTGTTTCCGACGGACAAAAGCACTGCCAGTGGAATAGCCACCAGGAAAAGGAACAGCGGAGACAGAGCTGTGGCAATCTCATAGTGCAGTTGTGCCTCGTATCTGCGGGAATCACGCTCCAACCTGATCCGCTCTTGCTCGCTTGCCGTTACTGAGTCAGTCCTCATCCTGGCGGACTCTTCCGCCAAACCGCGGAAGCCAAGCTGAGTGCGGCTGGCATATTTAGACGCGTTTCTCGCTCCCGGCCCGGGTATTCGAAAAGTCAGTTCTGCAAACTCAGTCCGAAGCTGGCTCTTCCCGCGCTCGGTAATATATCCCTTCTTCAGAGAAATGTCTGCGAAAAGCCCGGCCTTGTCAATGGCTATCGAGCTATCCTCCGCTGAAATGAACTTACCGGCGTTGTCGCCCTGAGAAACAATTGCTACCGGTCTCGAACCATTCTTCAGGCTATACAGGGTAATGCTCATGTCCGGCAGAGGCAGTCTTCGCGTATCCTCGCCGGAGAACTCGCGCAGGGCGTCAAACGCCGCCGCCCTGACTAACCCTGCCATCCTCTGTTCGCAGGCCGGAACGACCCTGTCCCACATGACAATCGAGCAGGCGGAAAGCGTGGCGGCCACAAGACCCAATGGAACATACACGTGCGACAAGCCAAGCCCACATGCTCGCATTAGCGATATCTCGGAATCTGATGCACAACGCCCAATTGCCAAAAGAATACCTGCGAAAAACGCCAAGGGCAAAGCAAAGACGAGGATCTGCGGCACTGAGTAGAAAAGCAATTCCAGCATGTGGCGTTCAAGCCCTCGCTGCCAGAATGTGAACGCCATACCGACGCCAATCAACAGCCCCACGAGCAGGACCGCTGTCAGAAGGCCCTTCAGTGTCTCGATGAGGAAATAGGCGTGCAGTTTCGGGATCATCCGGTCTTCATGTCCTTGTTGTAGCCGGAAGCGGAAGTCAAGCCGCGCCGATCCGCCGTTTTCCATCTGTGATGAAGCCACAGCCACTGCTCTGGATGCTCCATGATCTCGGCCCCGATCACTTCGTTGAACATGATTGCCGTCTCCCTCACCGCGTCGTCGCCAGTCGGTAGTGTCAGCGGGCCAATGACCTTTACCTCGTGCTTGAAGGGTGCGACTCGATGCGCCATCATGCAGTAGACGGGAACTCCAAGTCTGCATGCGAGCTTCGCGGGCACGATCAGCGTTCCTGCGTTCTCTCCGAGAAATGGCACAAAGATGCACTCGCGCTCGGCATCCTGGTCGATCAGCAGGCCCATATTGTAGCCACTTCTTAGCGCGCGCACTACCTCAAGCATTGCGTTGAATTTGACAAGTATTTTCTGACCAAACCGCTCTCGGCCTCGGTTGAGCATAGCGTCGATGCTCGAATCTTTGAGCGGCCTGGCCAATGCTGCCAGCGGGATACCATGAAGTGGCGCTGCCATTCCCGAAAGCTCCCAATTGCCGAAGTGCGCCGTTATGAAGATGCAGCCTCCTTGGCCCGCGACTTGTCGCAGCCGCTCAACGTCCGGGACATGGAGACATTCCTTGACCCTTTCGGCTGGCCAGGACCGGAACTTGGAGATTTCGGCCAGCATTATCCCCAGATGCCGATACATGCCCCGACAGATCTTCACCTTCTCCTTAGCAGAAAGCTTCGCCAAGGGAGTGCGGTCGATGTCAAACAGTACTTTCCTTCGATGCTTGCGATCCATTGCGTACCACAGGCCTGCCATGCCCTTGCAGACGGCCACGCACATTCCCTTCGGCATCAAACTCAGCACGAATAGAAGAAACGAAAGCAGGCCCGGGACAATTCGCCCTCTCATGTGCTCGTTCATCCACCCAAAGCAGCCGACTCGTCAGGGAACCTCCTGCGACAGTCGTTTCGGAAATTCTCGGCCAGGGTGCCTGTCTTCGGGAAAGAGTCGAGCAGACTGATTGCGCGCGAAAGCACTTCTTTTCTATCTTCCGTTGGAGTCTGGTCGACGGTGATCAGGAGTTCGTCATAGGCCTTCTTGAAGTATCCTGCCTTTAGCAGGGCACGCGCCAATCGGTAGTGTGAGGCAAAGTCGTCAGGTGACAATCGCAAGGCAGCCTCGTAGCAGGCCACAGCATCATCCATTCGCCCTTCGGTCATCGCGAGCCTCGCCTTTCCCTCGAGTCGGGATCGCTCATCCCTTGCAGCCACGCCCTCCCCTCTGCGAATCTGCAGTAAAGCGCACAAGCCAAAAAGGACTACGAAGATTGAACCGGAAACCCACAGAAATGGAGCGGCTACATTGAGTGAGAAATTCGTGTCAAGGCGATGACCGGGCAGAAGATAAAGGAGTGTCCAATTGAGGTTAGGCAACAGGATAGCCGGAACCAGCAGGAGTGGCGCAATCCTGCCGCTCAATAAGGCGGAATTCCCATCTCTCAGGAACTTGATGCTCGGGTGAAGGAGAATCAAGCCATAGATAAGAAAAAGCAGAGCCTCCACGCAACCTCCTTATCCGATCGGCCGCCCAAGGAACTTCTCAGCATCGACCTTCTCGATCATGCTGCGGCTTACCAGTTCCTTAAGCGATCTCTCGAATGTGTGCATGCCTGTCCGCGCATTGGTCTCGATGACGGTAGGCAGTTGATAGACCTTCTGCTCGCGAATCAAGTTGGCGCTCGCGGAGTTATTGATGAGCAGTTCCGTACAAACAACCCGCCCACCGCCGATTCTCGCAAACAAACGCTGGCTCAGAACCCCGAGAAGGGATACCGAAAGCTGCTCGCGAATCTGGTTCTGTTGGTGGGGAGGAAACGAGTCGGTTACCCGGTCGATTGACTGCGAGGCGTCGCGCGTGTGCAATGTCGCGAAAACGAGATGCCCCGTTTCTGCAGCGGTGATTGCCGTGGCCATCGTGTCAAGATCGCGCATCTCTCCGACCATTATCACGTCGGGAGATTGGCGAAGTGCCTGGCGTAACGCAACGTCAAACGAATTGGTGTCAGTGCCAAGTTCACGCTGCTCAATCACCGCGTGACGATTGGTATGAACAAATTCGATAGGGTCTTCAATGGTGATGACGTGCACTTTGCGGGTGGCATTGATAAAGGCGATCATCGAGGCAAGAGTAGTGCTCTTGCCCATCCCTGTCGCACCGGTTATCAGGAACAGTCCTGAATGAGCTGAGCATAGTTCCTCAAGCGTCTGGGGCAGAGCGAGTTCAGCGAACGACGGGATTCTCGAAGGTATGTGCCGAAACACTGCGGTAATTGTGCCTCTCTGATGCGCGACATTCCCGCGGAAGCGGTACTTCTGTCCCACGGAAATCGAGAAATCCAACTCGTGTGTTTGCTCGAAGCGAGCTACTTGGGACTTGTCGATAACGGAATATGCCATCGACTTGACGTCCTCGGCAGTCAACTCCCGTCTACCCAGCCGTTCGATGCTACCATCGATGCGAAGAAGCGGAGCACTTCCCGCTGACAGTATCACGTCAGAAGCGCCGTGCTCGACCGCATATTCGAAAATCCTGATGATGTCCATTTCAGCCTTTCTCGTCCAGATTCCTGACTTCGACGGTGCGGGCACTATCAGCAGTCATAACGAGCACAGGAGCTGATCCATTTTCCCATGAACCGATGCAGAAAGCACTCGGCACCTTCCATGGGAACTCATCCGGCGAGATTTGCCGATGGAAGTGGCCAAATACCACTGTGTCCGCCTTGTGCTCCGCTGACGCCGAAAGGATCTCTTCGAAATTCGGCGGCTTCGCCTTCCCTTGTCTGCGGCGAAATGTTATCCACCGAAGAGCTCCGACAATTTTGACGCCCAACGGGGGCCAAATGTTCTTGGCTGCCCATCGAACCATTCCGCTGCGGATCAACTTCCGAAAGACCACGTACGACCAGTCACCTCGGAGAAACGTGTCTCCATGTGTAGCCAGGATTCTGGATTTTCCGCGCTCAATGACCAGGCAGTCGCCGCCAGAATGCAGGCATCGGGGAAATGTGCCCGTGCTCCCCAGAAGAAAGTCCCTGTTGCCCCGGAGAAGGACAATTGCACCCCATGACGCGGCATTGCTTTCGAGGGCGCCTATGAGCCAATGGAACTCTTTGATCGGCACTTTCCTGTTCTCGAAGTAGAAGTAGAATACGTCTCCAAGCAGGATCAGGTAGCGATTGGCTCGCCCGTGATGTGACAAGAGTTCCAGAAGTGCTGCGGCATTGGGTTCATCGGCCGTTCTCAAATGCATATCGCCTGCAAAAAGAAGCTCGGCGTCAGCTTCTACCGCGATGCTGGTCACAACTGGAAGCGTCATCGAGGAGACCTTCCAAGCAGGATTTTCTCCATCTCCACCAGTGCCGGAAGCCGCTCAGGTAAGCTAAGTCCCTTCTGGACTGCCGCGAGCGCTTCCGAGTCCATCCCGAGACCGATGAAGGCTTGTGCCTGCGTCAGATAAAACTCAGGCAACGGGAGCATGGTAACGGCCTTGGTTGCCTCCTCCAATGCGGCCTTTGCGGACAGTTGGTCACCTGCCATCAACAGCATCCTCGCTCGACCGTCGTGTGCTTTCGGATACGATGGCGCCAATTCCGCTGCCCTGTCATAGTATTCGCGAGCCACTTGGAAAAGTCCAGCCTTCTCATACAGTTCGCCGATGAAGGCGTCAGCTATTCCGACCCTCTCGGCAGGACTCCAGAAGCCCGAATACCGGCTCCACCAGGATTGCCACTCTGGAATTTCCAGCATTGCACCGGTGATCGAAAACAGCGCGTAACGGGCCACTTGAAGGTCTTCCGGATTGTAGGAACGCACCCTCTTGAGTATCTCGTCCACTGCTTCTCGCCCACGTGCAAAAGAGAGCGCGTAAATGGCGTACTTCCGCGGAGGGTTATCGCTATCCAGTGCGGCGACCAGCACTCCCTGCCCTTCCTGAAGCCCCAGTTGCAGCATGGATTTGGCGGCCGCGATGCGCTCAGGTCCTGAAGATGCAAGGAAGGGCCGAAGGGCGGGAGCGAGAGATGCATCGCCCAGATTCCCTGCCGTCCACAGGGCGTTGGCCACGATTTCCCGCGATGGGTCCTTCATCAACATTGGCCATTGAGGGACTGCGGCACGTAGCTTGAAGTTTGAAGCGGCAGACAGTGCAGCCGCTCTGACCTCGGAAAAGGCATCGCCAAGTCGTGACACTATGAGGTCTGCGCGAAGGAGCAGAGGGGGTTCTTTCATTTTCGCAAGAGCCACCAAAGCCGAGGCACGCACTGCTGCAGCAGAGTCATTCACTGCCGAGTTGAACAGCGTCCCGCTATCGGCAACTGAAAGGCGGTGCAGAGACCCGGCCGTCCTGGCACGAACCAACTCATTGGGAGAATTCAGTAGCCAGGAAACCGACTCGACGGGAGGAGGAGGCTCCATTGAACATAGAGCCTCCGCGGCCAGAACTGACTCTGTTCCACGGCAGCCATTTGTCCTGAGGAACTCCAATAGTGCCTCCGCGGCGACCGAGCCCATCTTCGACAGGGCGATACATGCGCTTATGTTTGCCGGAAAAGGTTCCGCCAGGATTTGGAGCAGAGCCGGTATTGCGGAGGCTCCGGCAGAGGAAAGGATGCTCTCGGCGGTCATGCGGGAGGCTAAAGAACCGGACCGCAGCATTCTGCATAAAATGGGCAGCATATTGCCTGATATCGCGGGCATCGAGACAAATCTCGAAAGGCATTGGATCGCTGACTCTGCAACCAGTTCGTCTTGTGATTGAGCAAGATCAAACAAGTAGGGATCGTATCCATCGGAGCCCATCTCGGGAAGCAGCGCAAGAATCGCCACACAAGAGGATGAGGATCTGCGCATCAGCTCGAAAATCCCGGGAACGGCTTCTGTTTCCTTGCGTTTGATGAGTGCTGACGCAGCATAAGTGGCAACACGAGCGTCAGGCTCGGAAAGCAAGCCGATCAACTGCTTTGCTGAGACGACGGAAATGTCGTCAAGGATCGCTGCTCCGGATTCGCGATCGCTCAAGTATCGTGATCGAAGCAGGCTTACTGCCTGATCGAACGACTGTTGTTCCTCTCCCTGCACAAAGGAGAGGAGCAGCAACAAAACTGTAAGTGCCGTGAAAGCCCTGACGTACATAGCACAATTATAGCAGATTCGATGCATAAGCGGACAGTGAGTCTCCATTTTTGCCGTCCCGCCCTGCTGTCTTGGATATCCCGCCACAGGCCGTAAAATAGTGACGTACGGGGGTAACTGACCCATGAAGGCAGAACACACTTTCGGACCTTGGTATTCCCGCTCGAGTGACTTTCTCTCCCGCAACTGCGGTGTAAGCAAAACCCAGTGGTTGAGCTTCGCCTCCATTGTCGCTTCGGGTGGAACCGGTGAGGAACTCGATCATTCGATCGCGGCCTTGATCAGCGGCGGGGCGGACTTGGCCGTCATCGCCGCAGCATTGGTCGAATTATCGAAGGTGATGGGCAAGGACGACGACAAGCCTCTGTTCTCCCCATTTCTGTCCCCCATTCAGGCCTATCTCCACCGAAGGCTTGGTGCACGAGGCAACAAGACTCCCATCTACCGCCTGTCCGCCGGGACAATCTCTCTGTTCGAGGATTCACCCGCAGCCATCTATTTGTTCACATCTTCCGGACAGTTGGCGACCGCCAATCGTGCCGGCATTGCGCTGATCGGCCAGCAAAGGATGGCCCCACTTCAGCGAAGACTGTCGTTACGGGAACATCCCCTCCTGGTTGACCCCCCTCTTTCTTCCCTGAAGCGATCCCTTGCCGGCGAAGCGGTGTCACTCAACTCAGTGACTCTGGACCCTGTGAAATGGGGCGCTGACATGGGGGGACGAGTCTTCTCGATTGCTGCATCACCGATATCGCTTTCTGATGACCGGGTGGACTTTATTCTTATATCCGTTGCCGAAACAATTGGCTCGGAAGGTGGCGAACAGGTTCGTCGCTTTACTCGACAAGTGGAGATGCTTGGCAAAATCGCCCAAACAGTCGGCCTGGAAGGCAATCTTGAACGTGCTATGGCCGATGTGCTCGGCAGACTTACAGAGACTGTCTTTGTGGGATCGACTCTCTTTCTTGTGGACGGCGAGGAACTGATAATGCACTCTTGGAGTGGCATTCCAGAGCCGTTCGCGCGCCGCCAGGCCATATTGCAGGTCGGACAGATGAGCCCGGGGAGATGCGCACAGAGCGGGGCTTTGACTACTCTCGACCCGGTGTCGATCGAGGACGAAGAAAGCAGGTTGATGCTCGTCTCCGGCTTTGTCTCGCGCGTGAACCTTCCGATCATTTTTCACGGTCGTACAATCGGTGTGCTGTCCCTTCTCGGAAACCGGAAGGTGCAACTTACCCGTGAACTCCGTTCTACTCTTGAGGCTGTCGGCGCACAAATCGGCATGGGAATAGAAAATTCCCGCATGGTTGCCGATTTGCAGAGGCGGGCCGATTCTCTGGAGATCCAGCGGGATCTCACGCAGGAAATGATGGATGCGATGGGCGATGCCGTACTGGCGCTGGACTCCAATGAGAAGATAGCCTTCCACAACCAGCGCTTCTACGACCTTACTCGCTACACGAAAGAGGAGCTTGCCGGAAAGCCATGGCGCGATTTTGTTTCCGGCGGAAGCGAGGCATTCCAAAATGTGCTTTCCGAGAGTCGCGAAAAGGGCGAGCCAGTATTCTGCGAATGCAGATGGCGTAAGAATGATGGCAGTTCTTTCTCCGGCTTCACAGGTATATGCCCAAGGCTCGGCGCAGACGGAGGTCTCGCGGGCTTTGTCGTTTCCATAGCTGACCTTACGGAACGCCGACACCTGGAAGAACTGCTTGCCAGGCAAAACGAGGAATTGCGTCTGCTGAATGAGGTAGCCGACGTAATCGCCACTTCCATGGAAATCTCGGACGTGGGCCGGGATGCCTTGGAGATCATCTCAAGCCGTTTCGACGCGAATTTCAGCGTAATCTACTTGCCTGCAGATAGCGACGGGCATCTCCAGGCCCGGGCATCGGTCGGGTTGACAGACTCTGAACTGCTTCGAGTCGAATTCTGTTCTGTCGAGGGCATAGTTGGGAGCGCATTCAGGACGGGGGAAATTCAGGAGCATGTTGGGCGCGGAGCAAAAGATCTCATTGAAGGCCTGCACGAAAATTATCGCGTGATTGCCGTACCGTTGGAGGCTCGCGGTCAGATTTGCGGCGTACTGGTCATTGGACGTGCGGGCAGGCGAAAATTCCTTGAGAGCGACCTGCGTCTGCTGCGAATTCTGTCTCCTCAGTTGGGAATCAGCCTGACCAATCTCTCCCTTGTTGAGAGCATGCAGGCCGAAGCGGCTAAATCAGCAGGTCTTGCTCAGATTACTACCGAACTTCTCGCATCCCCTGCCGAAGAGCGTTTCACTGCACTCGCGCTTCAGCGGATCATCGATTCCCTGGCCCTGGATTTCGCGGCCATCCTGCGGGTCACGCCGGAAGTGTGTACCGTCGCCGGTTGCGCTCCGATCGGATGCCCGGATGGCTTGGACACTTTCGCGAAGGCACTCCCCCAGTTGCTGGACACTCTGGATACCGAGGAGAACCGATGGATTGAGCGTGCCCAGAAGGCTGACAATAAGATAATCCGGGACTTTGCAGCGATTGGCGGGATCAAGAGCATGGCCCTTATTCCGGTCGTGGTCAACGGCCGAAGAAAAGCCCTGCTGCTTCTGGTGCAGACTCAGTTCGCCCGCCGATTCCCTCAGTTGGACAGGGAGTTCATTAGAGCACTTGCAGGACAATTCAGCCTGGCCTACAGATCCTCGGAACTTGTGCGTGAACTCAGAAGCGTCAACATGGAACTGCAGACCCTCGATGAGATGAAATCGAATCTTCTGGCGAACGTGTCCCACGAGCTGCGAACCCCGCTGGTCAGTGTCCGCGGCTACATCGAGATGACCCTTGGCGGCTTCCTGGGTGAAGTATCGGAACGTCAATCAAAGGGCCTGCGAGTTGCCCTGCGAAATGTGGATCGTCTCGTCGCTTTGATCGAGAATCTTCTCAACTTCGCACGAATGGAGCGCGGAGACGAGAAACTGCAGTTGACACGTTTCGTGCTTGCCGACTTGGTTGCGGAGATTGCCGCGGGTTTTGATCCTGTCCTCAGGGATCGCGGGATCAACCTGATTGTCGAAATCCCAGGCAGCATGGAGTTGTTTGCGGACAGGGAGAAAATTCTTCGGCTCTTGACCAATCTGCTCGACAATGCCGCCAAATTCACCCCCAAGCAGGGGAACATATCCGTCAGTGCAGGCTTGGACGATAGGGGCACCCACACCAGTATCGAGGTCGGGGATAGTGGGCCCGGAATTCCGCCTGACGAACGGGAGCGCATCTTCGAGAGGTTCTATCAGGTAGATTCTGCATCAACCCGTCGCTTCGGCGGAACAGGGATCGGGCTGTCCATCTGCCGGGATATTGTCCGGATGCATGGAGGCGACATTACAGCGCTTTCTTCTCCTCTCGGGGGTGCGTTGATGCG
>JBAZOJ010000037.1:0-20494 GCA_041648755.1 Candidatus Brocadiia bacterium | reverse complement strand
CTCAGACAGGGGAGACCCAACCGAAATATGCGGAAAAGGCCACTGCAACTCCTGCATGCCTGACCTGGACTGCCCGAACAGGATCCCCTCCCCTTTGCCCTTGTGACCTTGCAGTTGGGCCGGTAAGCGCTATACTGGTGTATTCGGAGGCAAGATGAAGACCTTCAAGATTATCCTTCTCTTGTTCATGATCTGCGTCATCGCATTCATCGTCTACGCCTTCACCTACTACCGTGGGTTGAAGGAGATACCCGATTGGTACGTCACCCCCGAGGCCATGCCAACAAGGCTGGCGGAGTCAATCGTATCCCGCTCCAAGATCAATCTGCAGAACGCGTATGCAACAGCTCCGGTGGGAACCGTGTTCGAGGTTCGCCTGGACATCCGTGTTCTTGAGGCCTATCTGATTGACCAGCAGGATATCGAGTCCAAAGGCATCCTCAAACCGCATCTCGAAGTCGTAGGAGACAAAGTCAGGTTCTCCACCGTGCTCAACGAAAGCCCTCTGCAGGGCGCCGTTGTATTCACGATGTTAACGCTCACGCCCACCAAGGACGGGGACTTGCTCGTTACGCCATCGCCGATTATGGTCGGGAGCAAGCAGCTTCCGGACTTTGTGCTGAGCAATCTCGAAGAACAGTGGAAGCATAAGTGGGAACCGGTGGTCATCTCCGCCGAGGAACTCGGCATCAAGGCCCGATTGCTGGCTATCACTCTTACTCATGATCCCGAGGCCGAAATAGTCATCAAGGCAAAGAAGGTGAAATAGCCTATTTCGCGGGTTTCAGCGTTGGCCTGACCGATCCCGGTGGAGTCCCGCTCGTCCAATCCCTCTTCCGTTTGATCGTTTCATCCGTGATTATCCAATCATGCCACAGCCGCGCCAATTCCGATGCTTTCATATCCCCCGGGGCCACTTTCAGCACCGGGCCATCGGTGAAAACACGGATAAGAAGCTCGTGACATCTCGATGACAGCCCCGGGACGGTAATGGCTTCCTGCAACTTCCAGGCAATTTCCTCCCCTGCCCCGCGCGCGGCCAGGTAGACGGCTGCATGTCCACGCACGTTCACATCAGCGGATGTCAGCAGCGGGGTAACCTTGTCATTACAGTGCGAGTCGGTGCAGACCTCATCCAGCAGAACCAGAGCAGCCAATAGGACCACCATAGAGCCATCTGCGAGCCTGTTAGCGATGATATCGGTCTTGTTCGCAACTCGCAGACCGCGAAGCACCATCAGGGCTCCCAGGCGCCTCTCCTCCATCGGGTCCGAGATGCCCCCGATAACCTGCACCATTGCCTCACGAACCAGTTCGGTCCTGTCGCAATCGGGGTTAGCATCCAACCAAGTCTTCCATTCACCACGCCGGTCGCGCGAAGAAGGTCCGGGATACACGCATAGCAGCGAGGCCAGACAGCGGTCAGCCTCGTCAGCGACCGCCGGATTGCCGTCTGACAACAGGTTTGCCATTTCCCCTGCCATAGCAACATCCTCGAAATCCGCTGCATGGCGAAGAGCATCGATGCGGATGTACCATTCCGCGGCTTTCAGTCCATCCTGAATTGCCGGACGACCGGCGTCCACTCCGCGCCGCCTCAACTCAAGGGCCGCCTCGAAACGCTCGTGTGAGTTCCGGCTCTGCAGCTTGAGCATAAGCTTGCCGAGTTCTCCCGGAACCGGAACGTCCACAACAATGGAGACAGATGGAGTTACCTCAGGATTTGGCGCCCTCGGCCCTGAGCAGGATAGCAGCCCGGCCAGTGAAATCGCAGTCAGCAGGAAAACCCCCCGCCGGAGTCGCTTCACTCCACCCAGCCGAAGTAGAGGAACAGCCGCCCGACAATATTGAGCGACGCCATGAAGATGATACCGGCAAGACAGAACATGAGCAGGTAGAACCTGATGACCCGCCAGCGCGTGATCTTCCCGCCTCGGGTCCTGAAATAGAGTTTCACAGGTGGTTTGTCCGGGGGTTTCTCTGCCATGCGCGGGATTATATCCCCATTGCAGATGCGGTCAAACTCCGGGAGTTTCCACAGGCGTCGCAGAGCTTTCTGTCGCCTGCCCTCTTACCTCACTCCGTTGGCAATAATCTCCGCGGCCCTGGCAGGATCCTTCCAGTCGAACTGCATGTTCACTTCGTTCCAGACAAGCTCGGAGCCGAAGAAGTGGAGAAATGAGGCCAAGTTCTCTTCACTCGGGTTATCCCAGAGGATTCGGTGCCAGGCCGGATGTGCCGGCGAGCCGAAGCGACTGCACGAGAAGTAGGGGAAGAAGTACTTGCAGGGAACCAGCCCCTCGTCCATCATCAGATCGAGCATCAGGTCGAAGACGGGCGGCTCCGCTGTCTCGGTGGCCCGCTTCAGGATGGACTTCATAACAGATCCGAGATCCTCATTCTCAGGCACCGAGTCGAGCGGTATCCGCTTCTCGCAGCAGGCGACCAGTCTTGCAGTTTCGACGGGCTGGTCCCGGTAGTGGATGGAAATGCGTGGCCAAGTGCTGTAGTATTCATAAGAAGTCATGTACTCAGCGTACTTGGTCATCGACGTGATTCCCACTTCCGCGGCGAGATTGCCCGGCGTGAGGATACCGAGTTTCTGCATCCGCGCCCACTCCTTCATCGAGTGGACGCACGGCAGGCTGCTGGGCCGCGGAAAACACTGGAACCCCTTCTCGAACATCAGCACCGGAGACATGTCGGTGTCCAAACCGCCAACCAGGTCATACGTCAGCCACAGGTCCATGTCCGCCATTACAGCGAATTCGCCCCGCTCCACCAACTCGTGGGCGTACGTTCGGCAGGGATAGGCCTTGTAGAACTCCCTGATGGTCTCGGTTGGAGTCATGAGCCGCCCCGTGTACCCGAAGGCGATGGACTGGAGCAGCGCCTTATGCTCGGCGGGCGGTGCGTTCTTCACCTTGTCGGCCACCTCCAAGATGATCGAGGGCACGAACTCCCTGAACATCACCGGCGGCACCAGAACCTGCCCGTTCTCCAGGTAGATCCGCGCAACCAACTGGTTCACCCGGGTCATCCCGAACCGTGCGACCAAGGCGAAGTGAAAGGCCAGAGCATCAGTCGGTGAGAGCCTCCAGGAGAGTTTTCCGGAATACAGAATTTCCGCCATCTGGAGGATCACAGCATCCGAATAGTGCTCGCACTGGTACGCGAACGCTCGCAGGAACGCGCCCGGCATGCGATCGCCTATCGGGGTCCCCGCGTCCAGAAGGCAGGCCACCACCAGTCGCGCAAAATCCTCCGTTCCCGAAAACGGGGTCAGCATCAGGTAGGACAAGGTCGCCTCCTCGTTCCACGTGATGCAGGACTTCGGTATCCTATACTCGAACCGCGAGTATATCTCGACAGCCTCCGGGCTCGCCGGAAGCTCCTTGTCCATTTGCCTCAGGCATCCCTGCCTTTCCGGAATGTATGGGTCATGCTTGACCTTCGGGACATACCAGCATGCGCATGGAGCCCAAGAACAGCCCGCTATCAGAGATGCACAGAGGATCAGCAGGATCGCCATTCTCTTCATCCTGATGTCCCTTCTTGCCAGCGATGGATATCTTTGGCCGGACTTCGGCGATTTACTGGGTACGCGCAGGTCATACTCTTACCTCACTCCGTTGGCAGTTATCTCAGCCGCCTTGGCCGGATCCTTCCAGTCGAACTGCAGTTTCCCTTCGTTCCAGACGAGTTCGGAGCCGAAGAACTTCACAAGCAATGCCAGGTTTGTCTCGCTGCCGAGGTCCCAGGAGGGTGCATGCCAACTTCCCCGCCAGAAGCCCACGAGATATGAACACGCGAAATAGGGGTAGTAATACGCACAGGGAACCAGCCCCTCAGCCATCATCAAGTCAAGGATGAGATCCTCGACGGGGAGTGAGAAAGTCGAGGTGCAGCGGCTTTCGTAGGATCTCAGCTCGACGCCGAGGTCAGCTTCTACCGGGACCGAGTCAATCGGGATCTTCTTCTCGAAGTGAGCGATAAGGCGGGCGGTTTCAATGGAATGCTCCCGGTAGTGGATTGGGATCCGAGGCCAGATGTCGATTTGGTCCGGCACAACCATGTGCCGATAGTAGTCGGTCACCGACGTGACCCCTGATTTGGCCGCGAGATCCGTCGGATTGAAAATCCCGAGTTGCTGCATCTCTCTCCACTTTGCCGGTGAATACACGTGTTCGCCAGCGCCAACGGGGACAACTCGGTGATGCTCGAACATTAGCACTGGCGAAATGGTGTACCAGTCTCCGTAGGCCATCCTGAAGTTCAGCCACAGGTCGAAATCCGCCATCACCGCGAAGTCGCCGCGCTCCACCAGTTCGTGGGCGTATGTCCGGCAGGGATAGGCCTTGTAGAACTCCCGGATTGTCTCGGTCGGGACCATTATCCGGCCCGTGTACGCGAACGCAATGGACTGAAGCAGCGCCTTGTGCTCGGCGGGCGGCGCGTTTTTCACCTTGCCGGCCACCTCGAAGATGATCGAGGGCACAAACCCCCGGAACAGCACCGGTGGCACCAGAACCTGCCCGTTCTCGCGATAGACCCGCTCCACACACTCGTTCACTCGCTTCATTCCGAAGTGTGCGACCAAGGCGAAGTGAAAGGCCAGAGTATCAGTCGGTGACAGCCTCCAGGAGAGTTTTCCGGAATACAGAATTTCCGCCATCTGGAGGATCACAGCATCGGAATAGTGCTCGCACTGGAACGCGAACGCCTGCAGGAATGCACCAGGCATATCTTCGCCCACCGGGGTGCCCTTGCTGAGAAGGCAGGCCACCACGAGGCGCGAAAATTCCTCAGTCTCCGAAAACGGGGTCGCCATCAGATCCGCAACAGCAGCATCCTTGTCCCAAGGCCAGGCAATTGAGGATTTCGGGAGTAGCCCCTTGAACCGAGCGAACATCTCGACTGCCTCCGGGCTCGCCGGAAGCTCCTTGTCCATTTGCTTCAGGCATCCCCATGTATGTGGCCAGAAGGGCTCATTCTCCAACAATGGCGGGTAGAAGAGATGATGCTCGTAGGGTTCGCTGTTGCTATGAGAGCACCCGGAGAGAACGAACCCGCACAGCAGCAGAAGTGCAAGTTTTCGCATCCCTGCACCTACTCCGTGTCTATGATCCTGAACGAGCCCATCATTGCGTATATCTCCTTTTCGTACTTCTCCCAGGTAGCTTTTGCAGGCTGGAAAAGGGGAATCGAGTACGGGGTAATCACGAAGGCGGAATTATCTGAGCAAGCCGCCATGATGTAGAAATCGAACGGCTCATCCGAGTCCTTGATCTGTACCATTGCTCCCGCGATTGTCGTCTTGTCATCCAACTTGATCTTCTCGATCTCCCCCTGCACCTCCAGGTTCTTTCGCCGACCTATGAAGTCTTCCAGAACACTGGTCGGGGTTTCCTTTTCCTTCTTGTCACTATAGCTCACCAGGATCTCAAACCAACCATCCTCGACAACGTGCGGCGGCTTGATAATATCCCCCTGCAGCGTTTCGCCACCGAACATGGTCATCCGGAAACTCGTGTCCCATCCCTCCGGCATCCTCATCGACCATCCCTTTGCCTTGCTCATCATGCACCGGGCGCTCTCTGCATCGCCATCTTCGGAGCCAACTGGCTTGTATGCGTTCTCAAACCTCGTGCCCTTCTTGTCGCCTTCGCCTTTCTTTACTTCCTTCTTCGGCTGCTTCTGGAACCCGTCGAAATCAAATGGCGACTTGGCCACCTCCTCGGGCTCTGAAATGTACTTCGTGGTGACCTTTGCCTTGGTTGTCTCGCTCCACCACAGCGCCGAGCCATCCTCTCCCTGTTCAAGAGTGAACTTCTGCGACTCGGTCTCCACCCACTCCGTCGCAGCCGTGTCTGCGCCCTGGAATGCCACTTTCTTCGCCGAGCCTGCCACGTTGAAGCTGATCACCGCGCAGCCCACTTCCACGATCTTGCCGTACCTGCGCGGCTTGTCAGTTGCGTATTTGCGGGAAGCGAACAACAGCGGCGCACAGAAACTCCAACAGTCCCCTTCTGTCAAATTGGCCTTGCGGGGAGGATTTGCTGCCGCCGTACCGAACTGGACTGTGATCTCTGCAACCCCGGCCGTTACCTTTGCCTTTATCGTGTTCTTCGTTGTGCCCTTGGTCTCGATGGCTTCGTAGCTCAACGGCTTGAGGTCGAGCCCCACCGACGCTTTGTAGTCGTAGTTCTCGGTGACATCCTTGTCCTTCACCTTGAATGCGCGGCTCTCCCGGCCAACAATGGAGTAGTATTCTCCCGTCGCACCCTTCTTCTTGTCCACCGTGATGTGCAACGAGCCCTGCTTGACTCCTTCGACATAGATCCCAAACCAGGCATCGCCCGTCTTGACGTCGACACTCGCGCTCTCAGCCCTTGTGAAGGCCGCCAAAACGCAGAACAAAACCACAATCAACGCCGTGCTCAGTTGTCTGGATGCCATGTAACCTCCCAAGTATTTTCATTCTATCGAAAAGCGCTGCCGGTGCAAGCAAGTGGGGACTTCTCAATTTGACTGAAATGCAGCACATTTTCGCAGTTTCATTCTCCACTTTTCGCGGCCTCGGTGCCTGGCGAGGGTAAAACCGCGAAGACGCGCATACCAACATAGCGTCGCGTCAATGTGCTTGCTACTGCGTTCCACAGGGAGAGGGGGAAATACAAGGGGGGGCGGCCCAGCCGCCCCCCCTTCAGAAATGTCACAGGGCTACTGTACGTTGATCAGTTCGACCAGCCATCTCATGAAGCCCGTGTTAATCGTCACTGCGACTGTGCCAAAAACGACCATCAGCATGAAGATCATCTTACTATAGTCCGAGCCCTTCAGCGAGCCAAGTTCCATGGGCTCGCGGGAGAGGTACGCGGACGCGGCATACAGTTCCTCGCCCATCAAAGTGTAATCGCAGGCCACGATGAAGAAAGGCAGTTGGTGGACGGAGTCGGTTCCCGCGATCTGAATGGCGCCGGTTGTAGCGCCGGCTTCGGCCAGCATCAGTGCCTCGGCATAGTAGCCGCCCATGAAGAAGTTCGCGGCGGGCTTTTCTCTGCTCATCAGGCCGATAACTGCCGAGACATAGGCAAACTGGTCGCTGGAAAGGTAGAAGACCGAGTCCTCGTCGTATGCGTCCGGCCTTCCGGCATGCATATACGCGCTCTTGACAGTCTCCTGACAAACCGCCATAACCACGGGGTCGTAGTTAGGAACCCTCAGAGGTGCCTCGTAGTCGGCAATTCGCTTGGCCACGCGACTGAGGATATTGACGGCAGCGATGGTAGACAGGTAATCAATCGTGTCCAATCCCGGCAAGTAGAGAATCGGCTTGCCCATTTCGGTCGCGCGGCCGATGGCCTCGTCAATCGAGTCCAAGCCGGCAATTTTGCGGACAAACAGGTCCCTGCGCCTCGCCGTGAAGATGAAGAACATTATCAGGAAGCTGAACAGCAGCACGCCAACAAGCACGTTGGTCTTGGCAAAGTCGAACCACATGTAGTAGGCAAGCCAATCGAAAAGTCCTGTCCCGACAAACAGGGACCCTACGCCCGCCGTGCATAGAATGAGCTTCCCACCATCTCCTCTCCCGATTATCTTCAGGATGACGCCGGTTGTTCCCTCAGGGATCTTTGCCGAAGTACTGGAGCTCGCTGGAGCGTACATGCCTCCGGAAATGCTTCCGGCTTTCTTGAAGGTCTGCTCGACAGCCTCGCCGATTGGTGTTCCGTCCTTGCCGATGAACTGCAGGGCAAGAGCGCCCTCGGCATTGATCACGCCGCCGTCCATCCAGAACGTGAAGGTCTCTCCGACAATCTTCTTCCAGACATCCTCAGGGAAGTCGATCCGCTGCGAAAGCGCTGTCCCGGAACCCAGAGGGAGTACAGTGTATGCGAATGCCCTCTCGACAACGGCCTTGGCGCTCAGATGATAGTACTTGAAGTCATCCGGGACATACCGTTCGGCCGACGCGAAGGCCCCGTTGAGGAGCGCTCCGCCGGGCACGGAGGGAATCACTGTAAGTGAACGTCCGTACTTGGCCAGGAAATCTCCGGCCGGGCCTTGGAAACTGAGAACATCATCAAGCTTTGGGGCAACATAATCGAACTCGGCGACTTCGTAACTGTATTCCGGAAGTCCTTCGGCCAACCCAAGCACGCTCCTGTCAGTTATCGGCGGATTTCCGGATATCTTGACCTTAAGGACTTGATATCTTCCGCTGGTCCCTGCAAATGCTAACTCAGCCACAATCTTCCGGCATCCGGAAGGAATAGCCGCCGAGACCTTGGCTAATCTGAAAGGCGCGAATAGAAACTCTGCTGCCGAGACTCCCACTATCGACGTTCCATCGGCGGGGACTTCGATTTCCTTCGAACCCTCGCCGTAGAATCGAAGCTGCGCCTTCATGGTCAGGGAGCTTTCGCATTTTCCAAGCACATAGAAACTGACCGGCTTGCCGGCAAGGTTTTTCGGTGACAGATCACCTTCCAAAGTCAGATCCTGCCATATCCTGGCACCTTCGTCCGCGACGTCACCGTACACGGGTGGATTTGCGAACGGGAAGGCGATTGCCCTTGAGCCCTCTTTAGGACCGGACAGATCCCAATCCGAGAAGGCAAAGTCATTGGCAAGGACAAAGCCCGCATTCTTGATGGCGGTTGTCGGAACGGCCACCCTCTCCGTGGTCACGGACAGGTTGTCGAAGTACACCTTCCCGACGCCGGTCACATTCAGATTGAAGCTAAAATCGGTGATTCCGTCCTGGATAATCATCGCAGCCTTGAGCCTTCGCCATTCTGTGCGACCACATACTGCGCTGGACTTCGGCCATGCCTCAGTTGGGGTGACGAAGACATCGGATGGGGCGGATGCGGAAATTTCGATCGTTGCGCTCTGCTGGAAATCGTTCTTGTTGAATTCAGCCTTAACATCAGCTTCGAAGACTAACTTCCATCCCGCCGGAAAGTCAAGACCCTCGGCTGCCCGGGCAACGGTCAGGGAGAGCGTCTCCAACTTATTCTGAGAGTAGTTCGCATTCTCGATACAGACTGAGTGGCGTCCATCGATCTTCTCTGAGGCATCCAGAACGGCTACGGATCCCGTCGTGCCGGTGAAATCCCAATCGGCCGGAGGAAGCAGGTACTGCTCCTCAAAACCCTCATTCGGAAGCGGGAAGTTCGCCCCGCCCGTGATGTTCGCGCTGACGCTGTCAAACCAGGCCCGACCGTAACCCTTGAGCACGACGTGCCATTCCACAGAGAAGGTGCGCACGGGTACAACGATCTTCGTCATGATGTTGACCCAGCCGCTGGATCTACCGAAAGCATACTCCTGTTCGCAGATCTCCGGCTCGAGGACCTTTCCCCCGGCCTTTCGGCACACAATCTTCAGAACAGCGTAATTCCTCAGCCATGTCAGGTCAATCGGATCCGTATAGTCTTTCCCGCGGATGAAACTCCTGTTGCCCATGAAGAATGGATTGAGGGGTTCCCGGATGAAAGCCGGGGCAAGATCGGTCATCACGCGGGCGGAGAAAGTGACTTCCTTTCCCCAAAGCGCTCGGTTCGTTGGGATGTCGAAGTCACAGGTGAAAGCTCGGAGCTCACCCGTGTCGTTCGGGTCGGGATTGCCGAGTTCAAGGCTGTACGAACCTGCATTGGGATTCGCCACTGTCGGCTTGCAGTAAGATCTCTGCCCGACTGCCCCGACGAACCAGTCCTTCGGCACAGTGGAAACTGCC
The DNA here is from genome assembly GCA_041648755.1 of Candidatus Brocadiia bacterium. Taxonomy (GTDB): domain Bacteria; phylum Planctomycetota; class B143-G9; order B143-G9; family B143-G9; genus JBAZOJ01. The sequence goes on along the minus strand of JBAZOJ010000037.1, from coordinate 10,749 downwards.
GGGGTGAGGATTTCCATCCCCAAGTTGAACGGCAGCATCACCTTGCCCGGAATATTCTCGGTCAAATCCAGTGAAACACTCTCGAAAACGGCCTCCATATCGCCCTTGCCCTCAAGCAGAATTGCAGCCATGTTGGCGCCATCGGGCACTAACGCGGAGCATGACAGGGACACTGAGCCGGTTGTCGTGGAAAAGGCTACCGTCCGAGTCTTTGCCATTGAGGCTATGAACAGCTTGGAGGGCACGATCTTGTCATCGGAAAGATCCTTGGAGGACCAGAACACGAGGTTGACGCCTGCAAATCCACGGAAGTTCTGCAGTTCCTCTTCCGGGGTGAAATCCGTCCCGGCCTTCAGCTCAAGCACACCCGTCAAGGGAGTGATTGCGGGAACAGTCTTTGCTCCATTGGCCCGCACTACATTTACATTCGCGCGCACGGTGATGGTCTTACCCGTCAGGGCCTTGATGGTCTCCGGGGACGGAAAGACCGCGTAGGCGGCATTGGTGAAAATTGGGTTAGGATTCGTGCACGACACCTTGATGCCGTTCCGACGAGCGCCGTTTTCGTCGCGCGATGAGAGAGTGACGTTTCCGCGATTGGCATCTTCCGCAGAAAGCCCGCTCTTGACGATGTGCCAGCCGAAGGGAAAAATGGCCGTCTCGTCCACGGCAGTCCTTGGCTCCTCGAAGCTGGCATTCTTCAGCAGAGAGACTTTTGGAACGGGAGACTCGGCCGTTTCGGCCCAACAGAGTCCACCGATGCCGACCAGCAGTACCAGCGTGGTTGCACAAGCAAGGATCCTTCTCACTTCACGCTCCTTAAGCTACGCCCGGCCTGTCGAAGCCGAGTGAGTGAAAAATGCGAAGGGGCGAAGCGGCTTGCGCCTCGCCCCCGAGCATTGCTGAATTCGCCGTGCTTTCCGCGATTCGCGGAAAACGCATACTTACTTCTCTTCCGCCATAATGATAATCTCGACGCGACGGTTCTTCGCCTTGTTCGCGGGGGTATCATTCGGAGCAACAGGCCGATGAAAGGCAAAACCTGCAATCGAGAATCCGGACTCTGGCAGCCCGTCTTTCACCAACTCGTGCAGAACGGTCGCGGCACGTCCCACGGAGAGTTCCCAGTTGCTGGCAAACACCTTTGCCTTGGTGATCGGATCCGAGTCAGTATGGCCTTCGATGCGAATATGGCGTCCCTTGAAGTTCTTGGAGATTGCATCGGCAATCTGCTTCAGTGTCTTCGATGCTGATGACTTCAGGTCAGCTTTCCCGGAGTCAAAGAGGATCTTGTCTTCCAGGGTGAGGCATATCTCGTCGCCCCTGCGCGAAACCCTGACCCCTTCGAGGTTCTTCAGCATTCCCTCAAGGCCGCCGCGCTCGCTCTCCAGTCGGGCATTCCGCTTCTCGAGCTCCTCGAGTTTCGCCTTGAGATCGATGGACTCGAATTTCATCTTCGCGATCATGTTCTCCAGTTCCTGCAACTTGACTTGTGCGCCATTCGTCTTATCGCGCCATTCGTTACGCTCGTCCGCGCAGATATTCAACTCTCTGCGCAAGTCCTCGATCTCCTTCTTCAGTTGCTCATTCTCCGCACGGGCCTTCTCAAGGTCGGCGGCCAGGGACGCATTCCTGCCCTCATTGGGCTTGCATCCTGCAACCAATCCCAACGCGAAAAGCACCAACACCAGAACCATCACCCTTTTCATAAAGCCTCCTTATGGCTTTCCCTGCCCGCATTCGGCCGAAGGCTGTTAGGTTTCCGTACTCAGGCAACACATGTCAGGCTTTGAAGCCGAATAATGCTCCAAGCCAATCGTACCACAGGAAGTTGACTCGTCCGATCAGCAGCGAGAAACGGGCCATTACGGTGAATCCGAATGTCGCGCCGAACGAAATCATGATGAAAACGATACCTATCCTGACCGGAATACGCACCAACTTGCGGTTGTGCTCGATCGAGAAGAAGAAGTAGAACAGCGTCGTCAGAACGCCGATGACCATGAGCAAGTTGTTAAGCTCAAAGCCCGCGCTGCTCCACAGGGGCAGCATGGAGGCTGACACCTGCTTGAAGATTGACGCCTGGATGGCGTATGGAATCGAAAAGCCTGAACCAAAGCCGATAAGCATCGCCATCGGGTAGCGCGACAGCCAACTCCATTTTCGGGAGAAGCGGGTAATGTACATCGCGCCTATCACCGTCGGGATGAGATAGAAGAACTTGTACTGGTAAAAAATCGGGGTGACCCAGCGTGGGAAGATGATGACGTCGTAGATCAGTCCAAGGTTGTAGCCGACCGCGCTACCGACGAACAGAGCTTCACCAAGCTTGTAGAAGAAGTTGTCCTTCCACAGGAAGGAAAAGATGGCCAGGGTAAGAAAGGCCGCAAGGAAAAGGCTCACCATGTCAGCGAAAGACAGCGTTGTTTCCATGTGCGCCTCCCTTACTTGCTCTCGGCCTGTCGGCGCTGCACGAAGTAGATGATGTTGCCCGCTATGATCAGAAGAATGATGAGGATGTGGGCCGCCGATTGCGAACCCATCCCCTGCTTGGCCTTGTCTTCATGCTGGATCAGGTTCTCGTATTCCGCAGCGCCCTTCAGCCCTCCCAGCATCCCGACCAACTGGCCGGATTGCAGGTAGGGATAGAAGTTGGACACAAGAATTCCCGTCACGCCGACAGCGATTTTCTTGCGGTAGCGTGTGCCGGGAGTGGCAATCCAACTGTATCCGACCGACGTTCCCGACAGGGAAATGCAGAGCTCGAACTGGTCGAGGTTCTTCACGCCAACCATCATCGGCAGCGACCGCAAGTCGCGCTTCTGGAAGTCGGTCTGGAAGGTCTCGATAATGTCCTCGCCGATCTGAATAATGACGGGTCCCGGCCTGAAACCTACGAACACGTACTGGGAGCCGTCATTTGGGATGTTGAACTCCTTGGCGATACGGTCCATGATCTCGACGCCGAGGCTCTGCCCTTGGATATTGAGTGTCATTCCAAACACCCTGATCCCCTTTGCAAAGCACTGACGCAACAGTGCTGCCGACATCGGATGGAGTTCCGGCACCGTGGACGGATCATAGTCCATCGACAGGATAATCCTGCTTTGTGGAGGAAGGCTCTCTATCTCTTTGTAGAGCATCTCCACCGGAGGGCTCGTGACAGTCGGGAGCCGCAGGTCCCAAACCATCGGAAAAATAACTGCTACCGCGACGACGAGATAGACGTAGCGCGGGTTGATGGTCAGTAGTTTCTGCAGTACGCTCACTATCTACCTCCATTATCCAAGGTAAGAACGCTCAATGCCGAGGATCATCTTTAGCGAAGTGGCGAGTGTTCCGAGCGCGATACCCAGACCAATGCCCCTCGAGGCGGCGGTGTTCGGGATCTCGAGCAGCCAGTTGGTGATCTCGTCCACACCCCAGATGGGCATGTTGCCAATTGAGGTGTCGGGAAACATGTATGGCCCGATGTCAACGCGCCCCAGCATCACGACGATTGCGGCCAGAAGAAGCAGCGTCGACTCGAAGCTCTTGGCGCGAAAGGCTCTGAACGATGCCGATGCCATGTAGAAGGCCAGTAAGGAGAACATGGTCGAGGATAGCGGAACCATCACGGCCATGTACATCCACTGGAACGGAGTATCGTTGCCGACTCCCAGTATCCAGCCCAGCAAGGTCATCAGCAGAAGGCTCGCGAAGAGCACATAGCTGAAAAACCAGTCTTTCCTGCGATGCCGGATTTTCATCCAGTGCATACGCGTGATGGAATAGAGCCCGAGCACCAGCGCGAAGATGCCGATGATCGTCGCAAAGTTGGCGGCTTCATTGATGACGTCCGACTGGATGACGGGGTGTTTGACGAAAAACTGGATGATGAAAGACACACCCAACACGAAGCACACAACAAGAGGGAACTGCCGTTGCCAGAACATCACGTTCTCCTTTCGCCGCCTACGGAACGTTGATGAGTTCTATGAGCCAGCGGAGGCTCGAAATATTGAGCGAAACGATGACGGTGCCGAGAACGACCATTGACAGGAGCAGGACCTTCGAGTAGTCCGATCCTTTCAACGATCCCAGTTGCATGGGCTCGCGGGACAGATATGCCGACGCAGCGTACAACTCCTCACCCATCAGGGTGTAGTCGCACGCCACGATAAAGAACGGTAGCTGGTGAACCGAGTCGGTTCCCGCGACCTGGATTGCGCCGGTAAGCGCGCCGGTTTCCGCAAGGATCAGCGATTCCGCGTAGTACCCGCCCATGTAGAAATTGGCCGCGGGTTTTTCGCGATTCATCGTGCCGGATACCGAGGAGACATATGCGAACTGGTCCGAGGTCACGAAGTAGACTGACTCCTCACGGTAGGCATCGGGCCTTCCCGCGTCCATGTAGGCAGACTTCACCGTTTCCTGACAGACCGTCATCACGATCGGGTCTCGGCAAGGCACCAGAAGAGGCGTTTCGTACTCCGCTATCTTCTTCGCCACACGGCCAATAATGTTGACTGCCGCGATTGTCGATATGTAGTCTATCGAGTCCATGCCGGGGCAGTACAGAATGGGCTTGCCCATTTCCGTGGCGCGCCCGACAGCCTCATCGATGGAGTCGAGCCCTGCGATCTTGCGGATGAACAAGTCGCGACGGCGCGCCGTGTAAATGAAGAAGACAATCAAGAATCCGAATATCGCAAGACCGACGAGCACGTTGAATCGCGCGAAGTCAAAGTACATGCGGTAGGCCAGGAAGTCGAAAAAACCCACGTCGAAGAATATCGGGGACATCGAGCAATTGTTCAGCAGGAGGGTACCGGTCCCCTCAGTCTTAACATACACCCTGATCGAAGCAGTGTTCTCAGGAACCACTGCAGATACGCTCGCCTTCTCGGGACGATAGAAGTCAGCGGAGGTCAGCTTGTCAGAAACGCGCAGCGGTGAAGTGGCACCACCGATGTCAGCGCCTTCCTTGTTCAGGAATCTGACTCCTGCCACAGCTTTCGCGCCACCTGCACAGAATCCGCCAACATAGAACGTGAAATTCCTGCCGGTGATCGGAGTCGTGTACTCTTCGGGCACGAGCATCAACTGCGACAACTCCACTGGATTGCCGTCTGCAGGGATGACATGGTACGCAAACAACTGCCCTTCACTGTCCATGGCTTTGCCGTAACAGCGCAGGAAGTGGTAGTCGGAGGGAACGTAACGGTCCTGACTGGTGAAGTCCGTGTTCTTGATCGATGGATTGGGAAGCTCGACCTTTGAGACTACACCATACGTGGCAGAATAGTCGCCAAGCCTGCCATTCGACAACTTGAGGGAATCATCTACCGTTGGGGTGCTGAAGAAATCAGCAACCTCCCGATCGACAATATTCGCGTCAGCCGGGAGATCCAGCGAGCTGGGATCCTTTGCCGGGTCTGCCCCCATCACGGACATCGCCCTGGCCTGATATCGTCCGCTATCGGCTCCGGAGAACTGGAGGAACGCCCTGATCTTTTCGCATCCGACGGGGACATCCGAGGTGAGCTTGCTCAGCCGGAACGGACCCAGCAGGTACTTGTCGGGGTCGTATCCGGGCACATTGGAGCCAGCGCCTGTGAAAAGGGGCTTGGTCTTGTCTGAGCCAAAGAACTCAAGGCCAACAGCCGCTGAGAGTGGAGCCTCGCAACGCACCAGGGCTTTCACTGTGACCGGGTGCCCTGCAAGCGCAGCCAGTTGCTCCTTTGTGAGGTCAATATCCTGCCAGATGCGTGCGCCGCTGGCATATATCTCGCCGTACACCGGGCTGTTATCGGCATTGATGTACTCATCTCTTCCGCCAGCAGGCACTCCGGTCAAATCCCAGCCATCGGGTTTCCCCTCGCCGGGATTGAGATCCGGATTCGAAAGTGAAGTCTGCGCGTAAGACAGCCTCTCGTAGGTCAGAGTCACGTCGTCAAAATACACTTTCCCCACGCCCGTCATATTCAGAGAGATCTGCAGCGAGCCCGGCATCCCTCCAACCACCATGCCCACATAGTCGTGCAGCACCATCTGGGCAGTGATCGGCACCCACTCGGTTTTGCCGGAAAGGGATATTGACTTTGGAAGTCCATCTGCGGTGGCAATGTCGATGCTGCCGGGAACACCAGCCCGGGGAACGAGCGCGATGTTGGCCATTTGACGGAAGTCGTTCTTGGTGAAATCGCATTTGACATAGGCCTTGAAGGTCAGCTTCGTGCCAGCAATGGCGGCAGGCATCGGGACGTTGATGACTGCGCTGACCGTTGTCATCTGTGCAAAGTTCGGGTTCGCTATGCAGAGGCTGTACTTGCCTTCCGTGAACAAGTCCTGCCCGTCTTCAGCAGCGAGGATCGCGGAAGCGGTTTTCGCCTGCCTGCCCCAGCCATCCGGAGCCGGGAGCCAGCCCTTCTCAAAGCCCAGATTGGGCAGGACAAAAGCCGTCTGGCCCGGGTCAGAAACAGTGACCGACGCATCGTCAAACCAGGCACGGCCAAATCCCTTGGTTAGCGCCTGCCACTCGATCGACAGACATCTCGGAGGGACTATCGCCTTCGCACTGACCGTTACCCATTCGTCGGATGTCCCGAACGCAAATGTGCGCGTGTCCAATGCGACTTCGAGAAGCTTGCCTCCGGTCTTGCGGAACTGAATCCGCAGCGACGCGTAGTTCGAGTACTCGATCAACTCACGGCTCCCGACATATTCCTTGCCGTCGGTCATCGCAAGAACACCGTTGAAGAAGTCCGACTTGGGCGTAATGCCCGGCGCCATCGAGCGACGGACCTTCGCGGAGAAAGTGACTTCCTTGCCCCAGAGCGCAGTGTTCGACTTAATATCGAAATTGGCGGTAAAGGCGATATTCTCGCCCGTGTTCAGCGCATCGCCGTTCCCGATTTCAAGCGAGCTCTGCCCTTCGCTGAAGTACTCAGAGGACTTGCGAACATAGGAGCGAGCGGACCGAAGCATGGGGAACCAGTCCTTCGGTATCTCCGGTCTGGAGGGGATCAAGGCTGAGAGTGAGAGGTTCATCGGAAGAACTACGTTGGGGCCCGCATTCGCGGGTACCTCGACCGAAATATCCTCGAATACGGCCTTCGCATCGCCCTTCATTTCGAGAGCCAGTGCAATGGAGTTGCAATCGGGAACTGTCGCGGTGCACACCATATCGACGTAGTCATCGGTCGGTGAGAATGCAACGGATTTCGACTTCGCCTCAGCGGCAATCAACCCGGTGACATCGACCTTCTTGTCTTTGGTCGGGAACTTGGAGAAGAGAATGTTGACGCTCACGTAATCCGCGTAGTTCAACATCTCGTTCGCGGCGGAGAAATCCTGCCCCTGAACCAGCGTCTTGAGCCCGCTCAGAGCCTGAACATCTGCGCCTGCTTTCAGCTTCCCTGACGCCGCGAGTACTTTCACCCGGGCCTTCAAGACAATCGTCATTCCCTTCAGATCTCTTACTGTTTCGGAAGAAGGGAATTCGACATAAACGAAGTCGGCGAATATGGGAGTCTTGTTTGTGCCTTGCAGGAGGATTCCGCGCTTGTCAGGTCCTCCATCCTGCCGTATGTTCAGGCTCGCGGAAGCTCCCTCCGCCAGAAACAAGTTCCAGCCGAACGGGAAGAGTTTTCCCTCCGCCACGGGTGTGGCAAGCGTTTCGAATCCGCCGTTGGTAAAGAACTCGGGGGTCTTCCCAGCCTTCGCGCCGGGTTCCTCGGCATAGCCTGTGCCGTATAGGGCTGCCAGCAGCGCCAGTACGGTGATCAATGTGACAAGTTTTCTCACTTCCAGCCTCCGAATCGAGGTTAGTTGCCGATAAGTTCTACGTTGGCGCGCGGGATGACTCCCTGAGTCCCATCCTCGAACTGCATCTCGAGCACTCGAACCCAAGTCTCGCTTTCCACCTGAGTCAACTCGGGTGGCAGTGCGGTCACGCGGCCAATTTTGCCGAAATAGGGTTCGCGGATCGCGCGGACTACCGAGCCAATGGTCAGGAGTCCCTCTGCGTACAGGGAACTCTCAAGGTCAGCGGTCATCGTGGCATTCGGAACGGGGATGATGATTTCCGGCCTCATCACGCCTGCTCGGATCTGGGTTGCTCCGTTCATTGACGCGATTACTCCCTCGCGTTTCTTGAAGAGCTTGAACGTCCGCTCAGCCATCTTGATTCGCCCGAAGCCCTCGGTCATTATCAGCGTGATGGGAATGTCCTCATGCCCGGTAATGGCCACCCCGAGCTCGAATCCGAGGATCTCGCGAAGATCCTTGTCGTCGAAGCCGCCGACCACGATTCCTGCAACGCCGCACTCCTTTGCCTTCTGAAACCCGGCGTACGAAATGTACGTGCCGCCGACGATGATCTGCCCTTTGCAGTCGGGTGTAATCAGGCCGGGCGTGAGTTCCTCTTCATTGCTCTTTGTGAGGACGCGTATAGTTCCGCGCCTTTCCCCGCCTATCCCGAAGATGCCCTGCACAAATGACCCTACGGACTCCACCGTGCAGCCTTCACGAGGCATCACGGCGACAACTTTGGAGTCGAAGTAAGCATCAATCTGGACGGGGATATCAGGTCCTCTGAGCATCATCTGGCCGGTGACGACCGAGACCGACTCCACCTTCCCATCAATGGGAGATGGGACATGCGACTTGAAGAAGGCAATGCCGAGGAATCCTTTGGACTCAGCAAGCACTTCGCCCTTCTTCACAGGCGCTCCGTCGGGAATCTTCACATACTCAAGTACCTCGGAAGGGAGACACCCGAGCACGTGTACTAAGTTCACCGGTTGTACTTTCCCGGGGAGATAGGTCCGTGCAACGATATCGCTGGCCTTTACGGTATCGCCGATCTTGACGAGTACATCGCCCTTCAGCGGAAGGCGTCGGTCCTTGCGAACTACCATCATCTCCGAAACGCGAAGCCCAGGTGTATATGCCTGACCCAAGTAGTACCTCCTACTTCACGATCTGCATTTTAAAGATTTCCGGATTGCCGACAACATCGGACACGTAGAGAACCCATTTCCCATCCGGCGAGAACCGCACCCTTCGCTCTTCAAAGCGATTGTCCGTAAGCCGGGTCAGCTTTCCATCGCTGGCGGTGTACAGGTAGAGTTCCCATTTCTTGATGTCCATGTTGCCAATGAACACAACGCGAGCCCCGTCCGGTGTGACGGTTGGCCACATCGCCGGGAACCCCGCGTCAAAAAGCTTTCTGGCGTTCTTTCCGTCCGCGTCCATCACGAAAATGTTGCTGTATTCGAGCTTGACAGAGGTCTGGAAGACAACTCTGCCATCTTTCAGGACATTGGGAAGAATACTGTCTCCGCCCTCTTCGGGGTCATACGAGAAAAGGACCTTGCGGTTCTTGCCGTCCGCGTCCACTCTGCAGAGGTTCGTTCCCACATCGTCAAATTCGCAGTAGTAAACAAATTTGCCGTCGGGAGAGTATGTCGGTTGGTCGCACGACCTTGGACCGGTCAGGAAAGGACTGATCGTGCCATCCTCGATATTGCATTTCCAGAGCCCCTGCGTCGTCGCCTGCAACTGAACGAACACGAACGACTTGCCACCGGGCTCAATGGCGGGCCAGAAAACCTTTCCCCTCAATGAAGTCAGGTTCTTGCGGGCCCCCGTGCTGATGTCAAGAGTGGCAAAGTCGGATCCGGCACCGGCATTGTAGACGAAAAGAACAGTCTTCCCGTCGGGCAGGAATTGCGGAGAAGCGTGGGCTTCTCCGGGCTGATCGAGCAGCACCTTGCGGTTCTTGCCGTCGGCATCCATTATGTGAAGGGATGACCTGCCCTCCTGGTTCGATACGGAGACGAATACGACCTTGGTCATATCCGGAGAGAAGACGGGGTCGCTGTCAATAACCGTGTTGTCGGTCAGTCTAACCTCGACATATGCTGGCTTGGTTTCCTTCGGCTTGTCCTTCTGCTCTGCGATGGAGAGGCTCGTGCAGACCATCAGACCTGCCACGAGAAGCGCCATCGGATAGAACAGTACCGACAAGGCGGATTTCACTCTATTTCCCCGAATGCTCAGGATAGATTCCCAGCGCGTTGTTCCATGCGGTCAGCTTTGCCACGCGCTTCTTGGGATCTGTCGTCAGTTCGAAAGGACGCCTTCCGCGCGTGTCGAAAATCAGGCCCACAACTCCGCCTGCCGCTTCGCGAGTGACCGGCTTGCCTTTGCCTGCCCCGACATCGAACTTACGTCCGGGAATTACCTCGATGGTCGCCTTTTCTCCAACGCCAAGAGGAATAAGCCTGATATCGCCGTAAAGGCACTTGATTCGCTCCTCGGGCTTACCGGGAATGGAGATGCGGCACTCCATGACCTCGTCGCCTTCTTTGCCTGGTCCCACGGGCGCAATTGCGGTGCCGAGGTAGATCAGGCAATCCTTGTGGAATACTTCAAGGGCTGCCTGTTGCTGGACCTTGGCCAGAACGCCCAGTTGCGGCATCATGAAGATCGAATCCACGGTGAGAATGGTGAAACCTTCCGGCAGGAAGCCGTCAAGCATCATCAGTGCGCCCTGAACGCGACGGGGCGAGTGCGACAACACACCGCCCGACCCCACCAGCATGTCGAGCCTCATCAGGTCAACAAGGGAAGCGCCCGATGTTGTCTGGTCGAATGCGTCAGAAATGCTGCGAGCCTTCTGGACGCCCTTCAGACCAACGGCCATCTCGCGGTGCTGGACAAATGCGTATTTCAGGGCTTCCCTGCAGATAGCCTGCTCGA
>JBAZOJ010000036.1:0-20625 GCA_041648755.1 Candidatus Brocadiia bacterium | reverse complement strand
CATTGAGCGCCACGCCGAGCGCCGAAAGCATCCTGGTTCCTCTTGTGGGACCCGAGGGAGCCGCTGCCAACTCACCTTCGCCAGTCTTGCCGGCTGACATCACTGAAAATCCGTTCTTCCCACCCACTCCGGCTCCGGCTGATTCTGTCGATGCCAGCGGAAAAGTGCTCATACCATTGGTTACACCGGCCGTGGGAGCCAACTCATCGAATGGTGGGCTGACCTCTAATCCGGACGATGCTGCGAAGAAGGGCGTCGAGTCCCTTCCCAAAGCATCGAAGCGCTACACGGTGGCGAAGGGCGACAGTCTGGAGATCATCTCCAAGAAGTTCTATGGAAAGAAGTCATTGTGGAAGAAGATTGCCGACGCCAACAACATCACCAATCCAGCCAGCCTGAAGATTGGACAGGTGCTGGTCATCCCGGAAGTCGAATCCGCCCCGGCCGACAAGTCAGCAAACGGCACGCCTGACAACAAGCCCGCAAAGGGCAATGCTGTCAGCAACGCCGATGAAGGTGGAAAGACCGCCGATTCGGGCGAGGCAAAGACAGAGAAGGAAGTTACGGGAGACATCTATACGGTTGTTTCCGGTGACAGCCTGTGGAAGATTGCGAAGAAGGTCTACGGGAACGGAGATCTGTGGAAGATCATCTACGAGGCCAACCGCAAGGTGTTGTCCACTCCCAGCGCACTCAAAGTCGGGATGAAGCTCATTATTCCGCCGAAGGATTCTTCGAAGGCCGCCGACAAGAAAGAAGCCCCGAAGGCAGGAACACCCGCTCCGGAGAAAGCTCCCAGCAATGGAAGCAAGCCGGGAATCGCCAAGTCCACTCCGGACAAGGTCGAAGTCATCAACTTCTACGAAGAGAATTAGCGTTTGACAATGGCCCAGGGCATCCGAGCGAACATCTGGCTCGCCGTTTTCCGAGGAATTTTCATCCTCGCCTTCCTTGTACTGGCTGCCAGGCTCGTTCAGATACAAGCTCTCGAGCACGACAAGTACGCTCAGATTGCCCTGGGTCAGCATAGTCTGGAACAATCCCTTCCGGCGCCGCGAGGAAAAATATACGACAGGAATATGCGCCCACTCGCCGACACGGTTGCAGCCGAGTCGGTATGGCTTTATAAGCCCAATCTCGGTTCGATGGCACCATTGGAAGCAGCTCGCAGAATTGCCAAGGTCACCGGTGACGACCCCAATGAACTCTATAAGCGCCTGACAAGCGGGCCCAAGTATGTTCGCCTTGCCCGGCACATCAGCAAGGAAGCCGCGGATGGCCTTGCAGAAGCTCGCATTCCCGGCCTCGAGTTTGCCCCCGACCCTCTTCGCTATTACCCATCAGGCCATGCCGCTGCTCAACTGCTTGGATTCTGCAACGCCGACTGCGTTGGCATGGAGGGCCTCGAGCTACAGTTCCAGCGCTACCTGCAGGGGCAGGATGGATACCGGATCATGTTCAGGGACGCATTGGGCCGCCAGATATCCACTCCTCAAGAGTCAACTGTTTTGCCTCGTCCAGGTTATGACCTCGTCCTGACAATGGACCTCTGGATTCAGACCGTTCTGGAAGAAGCGATGGAGAAGGTCTGCAACACGAGCAAGCCAAAATCCGGAGTCGGGATAGTAATGGATGTTCGCACCGGGGAAATTCTGGCAATGGCGAGTTGGCCATTCTACGACCCGAACGACTTTTCGAAGTACAAGACAGAGTACTTCCGCAACAAGCCCGTTGCGGACATTTACGAGCCAGGTTCCATGCTCAAGACCTTTACAGCAGCCGCGGCGATCGAGAATGATGTCGTGTCGCCTGATACGGTGATCAACTGCGAGAACGGAAGATACGCGCTTCACGGCAGGACTATCACAGATGCTTCCGGCCATCATTATGGCAACCTGTCATTCACGGAGGTTATCGCCAAGTCTTCCAACGTGGGGACATCGAAAGTGGCCGAGATGCTGGGCGCTACCCGTCTCTACGACTCTCTTGTCAAGTTTGGGTTCAAGGAGAAATCGGGCATCGGACTGTGGGGTGAAGAGCTTCCGTGGCTTCGTCCCCCATCGCGGTGGTCGCTCAAGTCGGTCGCGTCGATTTCCTTTGGCTACGAGATTTCTGTTACGCCGGTGTCATTGATGAAGGCGTACGGAGCGATTGCCGGAGATGGGACAGTTTCCGATATCAAGATCATCTCCGGTGTCCTGGACAATGAAGGTATGAAAGCGCCCGAGTTCGAAAAGCCGCCCGCACCGAGGCGAACTGCCATTAGTGCGGACACAGTCCAAAAACTGAGGAAAATACTCCGGCAAGTTGTTCTCGACGGAACCTGCACGGCCGCTAAGATCAAGGAATACGAGATCGCAGGGAAGACGGGAACAGCGAACAAGGTAGTCAACGGCCACTACGACTCATCCAAGACCTTGAGTTCATTCATCGGCTTCGCACCTCTTGACAATCCAAGGATTCTGGTCTTAGTGAGCGTTGACGAGCCTAAGGTGGGGCAATACGGCGGTACGGTCGCAGGACCGGCCGTCGCAGAGACTATCAGCCGCACCCTTCTGTATCTCGGAGTGCCTCCGAAAACGGATAAGTGACCTTACATCGCCCGTAGTACGGGCAAAGGTCGAGAGTATGCTTCTTGGAGATTTGATTGCAAATCTCGAGATCGTGTCTTCGCCAGCGCGGAGAGACGTAGCTATTTCCGGTCTAACCTCTGATTCAAGAGCGGTCAGACCGGGGTGGGCATTTTTCGCGATCCCCGGCACGAAGATTGACGGAAAGAAGTTTGTTCCTGAGGCCGAGTCGAAGGGGGCAGCCTGCATCATCGCCGAAGCAGCAATTGACGGAGCGAGACTCCCGGTGGTTGTCGTGAAGGACGCACGAAAGGCTTCCTGGCAGGCTGCGGCTGAGTTTTACCGTCATCCCGAGCGCTCTCTTCGAGTGATTGGGGTTACCGGGACGAATGGAAAGACCACCAGCACGTACATACTCGCTTCAATTATCAAGGCTGCCGGTGGCTCTGCAGGTGTTCTGGGCACCATCAGGAACGTGGCGGGAGGAGTCGAACACAAGTCCCGATTGACCACGCCGGATCCGATCCAGCTTTACGAGCTTCTCGCTGGGATGCGCGATGCTGGCGATGGATGGGCAGTGATGGAAGTCAGCTCGCACTCGCTCGATCAAGACCGTATCGGCGGGCTGCAGTTCGACGGGGCGATATTTACCAATCTTACCCGCGATCATCTCGACTATCACAAGACGATGGACAATTATGCACAAGCTAAGGCGAAGCTGTTCGACCGGGTCAAATCCGAGGGTGTCTGTGCGGTCAACTTCTCCGACGCCTGGGGCGAATACATGGCGCGCAGAGCTCGCGGTCAGGTAATTCCGTACGGATTGGATCTCAAGGGGCCGGTTCAACTCGATGATGTTATCCTCGGCCCTGACGGCAGCCGTCTGGCCTTGCTGTATGGCGGTCGGCGAATGGAGATTGCAACCGAGATGGTCGGCCGATTCAATGCTTTCAATATTCTCGGGGTTGCCGCAATGGCCTATGGCTTGGGATTTCAGCGTGCTGACGTGCGCAGGGGCGTTGAGGCCATGAAACCGGTGCAGGGAAGGCTTGACAGAGTATCCTTGGTACAACCTCGCGTGTACGTGGACTATGCACATACCGACGACGCGCTTTCTCATGCACTTGCATCTCTCCGGGAACTGAAGCCGAGAAAACTGATTCTCGTCTTCGGATGCGGTGGCGATCGAGACACCGGCAAGCGTCCGATAATGGGTGGCGTCGCCGAGAAATTCGCGGACCGTATCTACGTTACATCGGATAATCCGCGCAGCGAAAGCCCTATGGCTATCATAGACGCGGTGCTTTCGGGAATATCCGACAAGACCAAGGTGATAGTGCTGGAGGATCGCGCTGAGGCCATCAAAGCTGCGATTGCGGAAGCTCATCCTGATGATTACGTGCTTCTTGCTGGCAAGGGGCATGAGGACTACCAGGTTTTTGCCGATAGGACCGTACACTTCGACGACAAAGAAATCGCGCTCGATGCGCTGCATGAAAGGAGCACGACTGATGGAACGCTTTGAACTTAGCGTAAAGGAAATTCTTGAGTGCACGAAGGGCTCGCTGGAGCAGGGAACGCTGTGCACTTTTAGCGGAGTCTCCACAGACACCAGGATGATCGGTCCCGGGCAACTCTATGTGGCAATCAAAGGCAAGAACTTCGATGGCCATGAGTTTGTTGCGGATGCGAAAGCCAAGGGAGCCTTGGGAGCGTTGGTTTCGAAGGATGTGGAAATCCCCGAAGACGACTTCGTTGTCATCAAGGTCCCGGATACGAGACATGGACTGTTGAGCATAGCGGGATTCTGGCGCCGTAAGAACCCGCAAACGCAGGTTATCGCAGTGACTGGCACAAACGGCAAGACAACGACCAAGGAAATGATCCGTTGGCTCCTTTCGGCGGTCGGGCCAACAGTTGCCTCGGTCAAGAGCTACAACAACGACATCGGCGTCCCGCTGTCGCTGCTTGAGATTCGCCCGTATCATCGCTATTGCGTGATCGAGATTGGCGCAAGCGCACCGGGCGAAATCCTGCCTCTTGCGGCGGTCGCATTGCCATCCGTCTCGGTTATCACCAACATCGGGATTGCCCACCTGGAGGGCTTCAAGACTCGCTCTAACATCATCCAGACTAAGGGCGAGATTATCAAGGCAATCGACAGGAGATCCGAGAAGCGGTTCGCAGTCCTGAATGCTGATGATCCGGCTTTCCCCGAACTGAAGGAATTCTGCAAGGACATTCCCTATTTCACCTTTGGGATCACTTCGAAGGATGCCGATGTCCGACCTGATTCGCCTGAAACAGTGGTTGAGCAAACGTCTGCGGTGCATTTCTCGCTTTCGGAAACGCCCCTTTCCATACCAATGGGTGGAACTCACAACCTCTACAATGCCCTTGCGGCGCTTGCCGTCATGAAGGGATTGGACCTGGATTTGATTCGGTCCGCCAAGAGGCTGAGCACGTTCACGCCGCCGCCCATGAGATCCAACATGTTCTATGTCGGTCCCGTCGTCGTCATCAACGACGCCTTTAACTGCAATCCCAGCAGCCTGGGTGCAGCCATCAACTATTTCGACACCATCAAGTCTCCCAACAAGCTGTTTGTGCTGGGCGATATGCTGGAGCTTGGCTCCGAGAGCCCGATGCACCACATCGCCGCCGGTGAGCGCCTTGCTGCCTCCACGGTAAATCACCTGTTCCTCACGGGGAACGAGGTGTCCGCGACGGAGAGCACTTTCAGCGCCAAGAGCGGAAAGCCGGTTTATCATTACGCTCCGGAAGCCCATACGGAAATGGTGGCTCAGATCGGGAAAATCGTAGAAGGCGGAGGCGTGGTCTTCTTCAAGGGGTCGCGCGCAAACAGGCTTGAAGACACCGTGTCGCTGTTGCTTCGCAGGCTGAAAAGCATGTATGGCCACGACTAACGTCGGGAGTTGGAATGCTGGTCTGGTTGCATTCGTTGGGAATTCTCGGTAAGTACGCGCTGCCCGGCAACGTGACGATCCGTATGTTGGTAGGGGCCGTCGTAGGCTTCCTGGTGAGCGTATTGGTCACCAAGTACCTTGTCACGTTTCTGAATAAGCTCGCGATTTACGACAACGCAAACTTCGAGCAGATGGAACACCTTAAGCAACTTGAGAAGGAAGGCAAGATCCCTCCGCAGCAGAAGAAGAGGAAGGTTCCGAGCTTCGGTGGCTTCGGCATAGTCGCGGGAATTCTCGCTGGAGCCCTCATCGCCTGTGATCTGACGAGCCACTTTGTTCAGGCGGGACTGATCCTGGTCGTTCTGTCATGCGCGCTTGGCTTTGCGGATGACTATCGCAAACTGAAGAAGCCTGAGACTCACGGAATGAGCGAGTTCTCCAAACTGTTCATCGGTTTCCTGATCGGGGCTCTTGTCTGCGGGTATATCTACGCAACAACGCCTACATCCAGGGATCTTCTGACTGTGTGGCTTCCACTGATCAAGAATATCGGTATCTACCTCGGAACCTTCTACGCCGTGTTCTTCATACTTATGATCTCCTTGACATCCAACTCCGTGAACATAACGGATGGAGTCGATGGCCTCGCCGCAGGACTGGTGGCGATTGCCTCTTTCACTCTGGCAATCGTCTGCTATGTGGTCAGCAGGACAGACTATTCCTCCTACCTGTTCATCACACATGTGCCTCAGGCTGGTGAGATGGCGATTATCATGACTATTCTGGCCGGGGCTTGCCTCGGCTTTCTCTGGCACAATGCCTCCCCGGCCTCAATCTACATGGGCGACACCGGTTCGCTCGCGATTGGATCACTCTACGGATTCGCAGGTCTTGTTGCCAAGCAGGAAATGCTGATGCTCATCATCGGAGGGCTCTTCATCATCGAGTTCATATCCTCCCTGATGCAGCGTCTTATCTACAAAGCCACGCGGACGAGATACTTTCCGGTCGCTCCGGTTCATATCACATTCGAGAAGATGGGCTGGCCGTCGAATCATATCGTGGTCAGGGCGTACATTCTTGGTGTGTTTCTGGCTCTTCTGGCTCTCGGCTGTCTGAAGATGAGGTGAGTGTGCTTCAGTCACCCAGATACGTACTTCTTCTGAGCGTGCTATCCATGCTGGGGCTCAGTCTGATTTTCGTTTTTTCCTCCACGGCAGGCTCGGCGGGTCAGACGTGGACGCTGACGAAACACGCAGTCAGCATTGCCATCGGTATCCTGGTGATGTGGCTGTTTATGAACGCCGACTACCGCGACTTGAGACGCTTCACGAAGGTGGCGGTGTTTGTGGCCGCAGCATTGCTCCTCTATGTTCTGCTCAACGGAGCGAAGATAAACGGGGCGAAGAGATGGATACTTCTCGGGCCACTTTCGTTTCAGCCCTCGGAATTGGCGAAGATCGTCTTCGTGGTGTATTTCGCCGATTTCTTCACCCGCAAGCAGGAGATCGTTCGCGAGTTCTGGAGTGGATTCTTCCCTGCGGTCGTTATGGCAGGTCTCTGCCTGGCGATGATCGTCTTTGAACCCGATCTGGGCACGACCATTCTGCTGGGAGCCGTGATATTCGGGATGCTCCTTGTCGCCGGGTTCAGACTGGCGCACGTTGTGCCAACACTGGTTGTGGTCGCCATCGTGATGGGCGCTTTGATGGTCTTCAAGTTTGCCCACAGTTCCGGTCGACTGGACACCTTCATGAAGGGCGAGTATGACTATCAGGTCAGCCAGGCGCTCATCGCTCTCGGCTCGGGCGGCCTGTCGGGCACCGGGCTCGGAGAAGGGCTGCAGAAGCTGAATTACGTTCCACTCGCCACTACAGACTTTGCCTTTTCCGTGATTGGCGAGGAAGCCGGGCTCCTTGGAACCGGCACTGTTGCGCTACTGTACCTGGCGCTTGGTATGTGCGGGCTTGCGATTGCGCGTCGAGCGAAAGACACCTTCGGCCAGTTGATGGCATGCGGGCTGACCTGTCTGTTCATTGGGCAGGCGATAATCAACATGTTTGTCGTGACAGGGCTATTCCCGAACAAGGGAATTGCCTTGCCGTTCATCTCGGCAGGCGGAAGCGCAATGGTCTTCATGCTTGCCGGCGCAGGCATACTCCTGTCTGTCGGCAAGATCGCCGAACAAGAGGGAGAGCCCGCCGTTGTCGGCGGAAGACTTCGCATGCCGGAGGCAGCATGAGTTACCGAATGATCCTTACAGCCGGAGGAACCGGCGGGCATATCATGCCCGGCATAGCTCTCGGGAAATACATTCAATCCAAGGGCTGCGAAGTTCTCTGGATTGGCGCGGAGGGCGGCCTTGAATCTGAGACAGTCCCCAAGGCCGGAATCGAGTACCGCTCATGCGGAATGAAGAGAGTCTCCGGCGGAATCCTCCCCTTTATTCGTAGGGGCTTCAGTGCGCTTGCCGCCTTGCCGAAGACGAATTCAATCATCAAGGCTTTCAAGCCGGATGCCGTTGTTGGAATGGGCGGCTATGCTTCAGTGCCGACGTTGACTCTTTCGTACTTCAAGGGCATCCCCTATTTTCTGCTTGAGCAGAATGCAATTCCCGGCTCGGTAACAAGAAGGTTCGCAGGCGGAAGCAAGCGCGTCTTTGCCCAGTTTGCGGAGGCGCGCGACTACTTGCCCAAGAAGACGTTGTTTGAGCACAGCGGAACCCCGTTGCGAGAGAGTTTTCTCAGACGTTTTCCCGGTTTCCTGGAGCGCAATTACGCCCATGGCGAAGTACTGCTGGTGCTGGGCGGGTCACAGGGCAGCCGTGCTCTCAACAAGGCAATGGTCGAGTGTCTGCCGGTCTTTGAGTTGGAGTTTCCGGGATTCCGGGTCATCCACTTGACCGGGAATGACGACTTTGCGGAGGTCTCTGAATCGTACAAGGGCAGGGCGGGGCACGAAGTTCACGCCTTCTGCGACAATATGGACGAGATTTACGCACGCTCAACGGTGGCGTTAACCCGGGCCGGAGCGGTCACCCTTGCCGAACTGGCTCTGGCAGCGCTGCCAGCTATCATTGTGCCCTTTCCGCAAGCTGCTGACAATCATCAAAGGGCGAATGCCGAAGTCTACAGAAGAGCAGGCGCCGCACGAGTTATCCAGCAGCGTGAGCTATCGGCGCGCAAGCTGGTGAACGAATTCAAGGAGCTCTGTCACGATACGGAAAAACGGTCATCCGCTGCGTTGAAAATGAGGGATTCGGCGAAGCCTGAGGCTACGCAAACGGTTGGAGATTCGTTGATTTCTTTTCTTGAGAAGAAGGCTGGCAAATGATATTCCGCAACGACATGACGTCCGAACAGATCGAGATCAAGGGCAAGAAGATCCACTTCATCGGCATTGGCGGTGTGTCGATGAGTTCGATAGCCATCATGGCCCATGAACAGGGCGCTGTTGTCACCGGGTGCGACTTGCAGGAAAATGACGGGACCGCAGCCTGCAGGGAGGCAGGAATACCGGTCGAAATCGGCCACAGCCCTGACCATGTGAACGATGTGCATATGATCGTCTATTCGTCCGCCGTTCCGCAGCACAATCTCGAAATCAAGAATGCGCTTGAGCGCAAGGTCATCTTTGTTCCGCGTGCGGTAATGCTTGCCCGCCTGCTGAAGGAAAACGAGAGCATTGGGGTTGCCGGGTCGCACGGAAAGACCACGACCACCTACATGGTCGCGCAGTTGTTCTCCGATGCCGGGATGGATCCCAGCGTAATGGTCGGGGGACGAGTCAACGAATGGCACTCCAACTTTCACCTCGGCCATGGCAAGCACTTCATCACGGAAGTTGACGAGAGCGATGGCTCGCTGCTTTTCCTTCGGCAAAAGAACACGATCATAACGAATATCGACCGGGACCATCTGGATTTCTACCGCGACATCGAGCACATCCAGGAGGTTTTCCTCAAGTATGCCGAGAACACCATGGGCGGGGAAATCGTGGCTTGCGGAGACAACAAGCCACTTCGCGAAGCCCTTATGGACTGCACTCGCAAAGTGACCTGGTATGGCGAGGCTCCGGAGAACGACGCCCGCCCGGTCAATATCCGCACCGCGAGCCTTGGGCGTGAATTCGATCTTGTTATCCGCGACGCGAAAATCGGCACATTCCACTGCGCACTTCTCGGCGGGCACAACATGCTCAATTGCGTGGCGGCGCTTACAATGGGTCACCTGCTCGGTCTCGACAGCCGGAAAATGGCTTCGACAACCGACAGGTTCCGCGGTGTGCTTCGGCGGCAGGATGCTTTGGGCGAGAGGAACGGCGTGAAAGTGGTGGATGACTACGCTCATCACCCGACGGAGATCTATGAGACGATCAAGGCTCTTCGCGAGTTGAGAGCGCAGCGTATGGTCATCGTGTTCCAGCCGCATCGCTATACCCGCACGGCTGCTCTTTACGCGGAACTTGCGCAATCGCTGACCGGAGCCGACTACGTGATTCTGGCCGACATCTATCCGGCAAACGAAGAGCCGATAACCGGAGTTTCATCAAACCTGATCGCGCGCGAGTTGAGCGTTCTCGGCTATCGCAACTACCAGTATATTCCCAAGAAGGACTTGATCCTCAGCCATTTGAGTGCGACGTGCAAACCAGGCGACCTTGTTGTTACGATGGGCGCCGGAGACATACGGAAGCTCGGAGAGAAGTTCCTTGAAGGAGCATAACGGGCTGATCCGCGAGAACTATCCGCTTGGGCTTCTCACCTCCTACGGGTGTGGGGGCAGCGTTAGCTATTTCTGTTCTGCCAACTCGATAGAGGATCTGAGGTTTGCTGTCAGCTTTGCCCAGAGCGCAGGACTGCCTTTGCTGATGCTTGGAGGCGGAACGAACATCCTTGTCAGCGACTCCGGAGTCAAGGCATTGGTTGTCAAGCTGGGCGGAGAGCTTTCGGCCATATCCGTGGACGGCGATACGGTTCGCGCCGGAGCCGGAGCTACAATGGGCTCTCTCGCGGTTGCCTGCATCGATGCCGGGCTGTCCGGGCTGGAAGGATGCGTGGGCATCCCCGGTACGGTAGGTGGCGCACTGTGGGGAAACGCGGGAACCCCTCTTGGCAGCATCTCGGACTGCGTCGAGTCCGTGGAGATTCTCAGCCCCGAGACAGGCGTCGTGACAGCAAAGACAAAGGGAGAGTGCGGCTTCGGGTATCGCCGCTCAGCGCTCCATCGCTTAGTGATTCTTGGAGGCGTTTTCAAAATGCGCCGGAGCACGCGCGCTGCCGTGAAGGATCTTGCCATACAGATAGTGGGCATGCGTGGGAAGCACCCGCATGGCCGGTCTGCAGGCTGTGTTTTCAAGAATCCGGAGGCCGGTCCTGCCGGCAAGCTCATAGATGGTGCAGGGATGAAACTTGCGCGCGTGGGCGGAGCATTTGTATCCGACAAGCATGCGAACTTCATCATAAGCGACGGTGCAACATCTTCGGACATTCACGCATTGCTGCGCAGATGCCGGGAAGCCGTAAAAGCAAAGTACTCGGTTGACCTCGAGCCGGAGATCCGCCTGTGGGGTTTCGATAACAGATAAGGAGGATGCTGTGAGTCCTAATAACAAGGAAACAAGGGTTCTCGTGCTGTGCGGGGGAGTGTCCTCCGAGCGTGAAGTTTCCCTTGAAAGCGGACGGAATATTGCCGACGCCCTTCGGAAGAGCAAATACGACGTGGATCTGTTGGACTGCGACAGAGCGTTCTTTGAGAACGTTCCCCAGTTGGACTGCGATATCGCCTTCCTGGCTTTCCACGGGGAGTTCGGCGAAGACGGGTACATCCAGAAGATTCTCGAGGACAGGGGTCTTCCATTCACGGGTTCCGGCAGCAAGGCCTCCGCACTGGGCATGGATAAGGTGGCATCCAAGAAACACTTTGCGGCCGCCGGCATCCAGGTTCCGCCGGGCGTTGTCTATAATGGGAGGGTGAATAACCTTGCCAGCAAGGGCGTTGACCAACTCGGGTACCCGCTGGTGGTCAAGCCGTCGCGCCATGGGTCATCCATTGGCCTATCCGTGGCTCACGACCACGAAGAACTCCTGGAAGGGATTCAACTCGCTCTCAAGTATGATGAGATCATCGTCATCGAGAAGTTCATCCGCGGAATGGAATTGACGGCTGGCATACTCGAGAACGGTGTTCTGCCCCTGATCAAGGTCGTCCCCAAGCACGAAGTCTTCGACTTCGCGTGCAAATACGGCGATAACCTGACCTCGTTCGAGTTTGACCACGGGCTGACCACGAAGCAAGTGTACGCTATCGAGAGGGATGCCCTCAAGGCATACCGCTCGCTTGGCTGCTCGGGAATTGCCAGGGTGGATATCATCCGCGGAGCCGACGGCAAGAACTACATCCTGGAGATCAACACCATTCCCGGGATGACCACCCACAGCCTCATTCCGATGGCCGCCCTGCAGAAAGGGATTTCCTTCGCCAATCTGTGCGATCGCGCTGTCAAGATGGCCATTGCTTCTCAGGGAAGGAGCAAGGTGGCCTGAGAATGAGATACGTCTGGGCTTTGCTCCTGTCTTGCGCGGTCTTTTCGGGCTTCATCATCCTGAAGCCCAAACTGACCAACTTGTACGTGAAGTACTACTCGATGCCGGAAGACATCGGCTTCGAGAGTGCTCCGGAAGGCTATTGCCTTGTTCGGAGCGAACCGATAAGCGCGACACAGGTGGAAAGCTGGAAGAAGGAAGCGAAGACAGAGCATTCGAACGTGCGCTACGCGCTCTTCTCCCTTGGGGTCTATTACCTGTACAGGCAGAACAACCCCGGAGAGGGGCTTCAGTACTTCGGGCGCGTTCAACGCGAATACCCGTCGACCTGTATTGCCGCCGCAGCCTTGTTTGAAAGCGGGATGGCCTCACTGATGGGAACTGAATCGGAGGAGGGTCTTCGCGCCTTGGAACTCTTCTGCACGAAATACCCCAATTCGTGGAGAGTGTCGGCCGCGTTGCTGTATGAGGCGACGTATTACAAGAATGCTGGCGACAAGGAGCGCGCAGCCGCTCTTTGCGACCGGATTGTGATGGATCATCCGACATCGCCGCAGAATTCACGCGCGCAAAAGCTCGGCGTCGAACTGTACCGGGCATTAGGCAAACTCCAGGACAGCGAAAGGCTGTCTCTGCTTGTTGCGGATGCCACGAACTCCAACGTCTCAAAGGCCGAAGCACTCGCGGAGTGGCTTGATGCCAGGGCCGAGTCCGTAGGCCCTGAGGAGGCGCTTAAGGAATTGTCGATGTACCTGCCCGTTGTCAAGGGAGTGGAGGCAAGGAAGACAATCCTGCAAGCCGCGATAAATGTCGCCTTCGACGCGAAACTCGATGCGAAGGAACTCGAGTTGGTCACGATGCTGTCGGAAGAAGGGCTTATCGACGCGGAGAGGCCCCCGATTCTCTGGCGCAGATACGAGATTGAGGCACGGCTTGGTCGGGAAGGCGATGCCGCCCGGACTCTCAACCTCCTCGTATCCAGTTACCCGGCCTCCGAGGAATCCCGTCGCGCCGAGGAGAAGCTCAACACAATACTCTCGGCAGGGATCGTGCATTGATGAAACAGCAACGCAAAAAAGACCCCTGGCTGTTCATCTTTGCCATCGCCTTTGGCTTCATAGCGGCATCGCTGTACAGCAACTGGTCTTTTTCCGGGTCAGACGTGGAGATCTACCGTTCCACGGTCGAGGCGTATGCTGACAAATTTAATGTTGACCCGGCCCTTCTGATGTCGGTCATCCGCTCCGAAAGCTCAGGCAATCCCAAGGCGATTTCCCACGCTGGCGCCATTGGCCTGATGCAGATTATGCCCGAGACGGCCAAGACCATCGCGAAACTACTTGGCGAGCCGGTTCCCGGGAAGACTGAACTGATGGAGCCCGAGAGGAATATTC
This sequence comes from Candidatus Brocadiia bacterium, assembly GCA_041648755.1. GTDB lineage: Bacteria > Planctomycetota > B143-G9 > B143-G9 > B143-G9 > JBAZOJ01. The sequence continues at coordinate 7,190 of JBAZOJ010000036.1, read as the reverse complement.
GCTTTGGAGCCTGCTATTTCGGGTGGCTGCAGGAGCAGTTCGGCGTAACTCCGGAAGTCCTTCTGGCTGCTTACAATGCAGGACCTACAAGAGTGTACAAGTGGCTCTCGGCAAACCAGGACAAGGATGCGGTCTCGATAGTCCGCAATTGTCCCATCGACGAGACCAGGTTCTATATCGCAAGGACCGTAAGCTATCTGGGTCGTGAACGCGAAAACTACGGACGGAGATAAGATGCCTCCGCATACCGAGGGAAAAAGCAAGATCTGGTCCAACATAATGCTGCTTCTGCTGGCGCTGCTGGTCAACCGGACGTTTCTGCTCAGTGCGACTTTGCTTGTCATCTTCTTTGTTTCCGTGCTGACAGCCAAGGGCCTGGCTGGCGGTGATCAGGCATTTTTGCTGAAGAGCGGCGACGAGTGTGTTCTCTTCAGCATCAACGGTTCCGAGACCTTCAGGGCAAAGGATGCCGGGGTCTATCGCAAGCCGTTCTGGTTTCTTCCGGACAGGGATCTCGCGTTCATCCTGGCATCGCGCAACGCGGTGGGCGGGCCCGATGCCTCGATCTGGGACAGCGGCATCTTCGAAAAGATCCGCTCTGCATTGAAGGGCAATCCGTGGATTGCCAAGGTCGGCGATCCGAAAACAGGGCCTGAGGATGTCACGATTTCCCGCAGGTTCCCCAGGTTCCTGATCGTCTCCATACGCCTGCGAGTTCCCGCAGCCGCCGTTTTGTGGAACAACAAACGGTACTGCATTGACAGCGACGCCATCCTGCTGCCGTTTCCGGAGATGACTGCCGCTCCGCGTCCGCTGATTGTGATCGTTGGCATCAAGAACCCGCCGAACAACGTTGGTGAGTACTGGGGGTCTCCGTATATGGAGGACGCCCTTTCGCTCCTTCGTTTTCTGAGCCTGGGGCTGTCTTCCGCCAAGCGGTACTCCCGCCTGCTTCCCATGATCGAAAGCGTCTCCTGCGAGCCCGCTCACAATAGCATCAAGACCGGGAAGCCTTCGATGACGGTGGGCCTCAGCAATGGAACTAAGATCATCTGGGACATGTATTTCGAGGTGGAATCGCAATATGGCAGGCCGGGCAGGGACGCGAAGTTGCGCGGCCTGCGCGAGCTTCTCGACAAGGTCGAAGACCTGAACACGGTAGCGGAGATTAACCTCTCTTTCGATAAGGCACCTGTAACTTTTCGTGAGGCACCAAATGGAGAACGTTAGCCCAAAACCCGAAGGCGAAAAGAAGCAGGACTTCGTACAGATACAACTCGCCGGGACAATTATCCCGCTTTCCGGTCGGCTACTGGTCGGAATCGGGATGCTTGAGGATGGGAAGATCAAGCTTCTCTATGCCGAGAGCATCGGCAATTGCGAGATCGTGGATGGTGTCCCCGTGAACTTCCCCCAGTTTGTGGAATCCATCAAGTACGGCCTGAGTCGTGCTGAAAGCGGCTCAAAGGCGGAGCTTTTCTCCATCACTGCCGGACTGAACGGCGGAGGTGTAGTAGGGCTGAATTCGCGCGGGGCGATATTCCTGAGTGATTTGAAGAGATCGGTGACGAAGCGGGACATCGAGAAAGCGGTCGCCGCGGCAGGCAAGATAGAACTCTCCTCGGACCGCACGGTGCTTGATATTATTCCGGTCAGCTTCTCCGTGGATGAGGCTCGCGGATTGGAGAACCCCGAAGGACTCGAGGGAAACAGGCTCGAATGCGAAGCGCACGTCATCACGTGCCGCACCGATGCAAAGGAAAGCTTAGTCAAGGGCGTGGCGAAAGCAGGTTGGAAGCTGGAAGGAATTTACTATGACGGGTGGGGCTCGGCGATCTCCGGTTGCGCAGGGGACACGACCGTGGCCACGACCCTTCTGATAGACGTATGCGACAGCCACACAGATGTCATGCTGCTGAAGCATGGAAGACCACGTTACACGGCGATTTTCCCGCTCGGTCAGAAGGGGATTGCCTCCGAACTGGCCAAGGCGGTGAACGTATCGGTTGTATCCGCGAAGAAGCTGTTGGCCGAGCATGCGGCAGTAGGTGTCTCGGATGGCTTTACGTTGGAAAGTGGCGTGGAAGTGGCCGTTGCGGCCGATGGCGGGTTCCCGGCGAAGGGGATATCCCAGGGCGAGATTTGGACCCTGACGGAAAAGTCATACCGGCCAATGCTGGAGAACATCGCCAAGGATCTTCAGATACGGAACCTGATTGACGGCATTGACTGTGTAGCATGGGGCGGGTTTGCGGGCTCGGTCAGGGGGCTTCCGGAGTTGACGCGGCTTTACATTTCTGGTGCAGCGCGGCAATTGCCGATGCGCACGGCGGGGACGTTCAGCGATCCGTTGTTCAACCGGCTCGAGGGCGGGCTTATGTATTCGTTTTCGCGGCGGAAGACCTCTTCGCCGATGATGGCATCTGCCCCGCAGGGCATCGTCAACAAGATCAAGGATTGGTTCAAGGATTTGATTTAGGGGCGGAGGCGCGAAGCGCCGAGAAGAGTCTCCACGAAAGCGGAAGGATCTCTTGCAGGCCCAAGAATGGGCGAAATCCGTCTCACGCGAAGGCGTACCCAGTATCCCCCTGAAGGGTGACGATGTCGCGAAGTAAGAAGCAAGTATTTGTTTGCGTGGCCGATTCGAAGAAGCAAGAGAAGAACCAATCACCAGGGCATCAAGTGCGCGAAGGGGGCATAGACGAAAAGGGCTCAATGTGCGCGAATTGGGGCATCAACTGTAAGGTGCGGATCCGCCTCAGGCGGATGTCCGCCCGTAAAGGCAGGCGCATTTGCGCCCACATGCGTTGGCCGCCAAAGTAAACGCGACCGTCCCGGCGCGTTCTTGGTGCAGCGGCCTTCCAAGTCGATGTTCTGCATTCCATTTGATTCGTATTTTCCTATGCGGCAACAAATCACATTGCGGAGATTGATGAATGCGGATTGCTGATTGATGAATGGCGAAGCCAGGCCGTCGACCGTCGTCCGTCGTCTGTAGCTGATCCAAGAAACAAGGCGCGGCGCCTAAGCGGACAGCCGAGCATGGCAGGAGCTTTCGGAGATGGGGGGGAGTTTTCCGCAGTTGCGGAGGTGGATTGCGTATTGGCCGGTGGGGATTTCGAGGAGGTCGGAATCGACGTCGGTGAGGTCGATAAGAGGGACTTCGTCCCGACCGGAGGCCGTAGCGGACATTGCTGAATGCTGAATGATGATTGATGAATTGCGATCCGGAGGAGAGATAAGATGCGGAGTTTTACCGAGGTCAGGCTGGAGACCGGAGGCTGGCGGCCGGAGGGCGGAATTTTCGGAAGAGGAACCAACAGCGTCGGCGTTTTCATCATCGAATGGGGATGATGGGTCTTGAGAGCCCCAGCGGATCGGGCGGGATTGAGGGAAGTCCCGGTGGACCCTTGCCAGGACGGCAGCGGTCCTTTTGCGGAGGTCTTCGAGGAGAGCCTTTTGGGTGGCAAGGGGAAGATGGGCTTTGGAGTCCGGAGAAGAGCCAGAAGATGGAGTTTTACCACGGAGGACGCAGAGGTTCGCAGAGGTTCGCAGAGGAAGAGAGGGATTTTGCGAGGCCTGAAGATCGGAGGTTTCCGAGCAAGAGCCGGAAGCCGGAGTTTTACCACGGAGGACATGCCCAGCATCAGCCTGAAAGCCGACTGTGGTCACAGAGGTAGGATTTGCCTGGGCGGAAGAGTCCGAAGAGGAGCCAGAAGATGGAGTTTTACCCAAGTTAGTCCGTAGTCTGTCGTCCGTAGTCCCCTCCTTCGCCGGGCCTACGGCGGGCTTCGTTCCGCTGGGCGAGCAGCCAGTGAGGCCAGTCTGGCGTCCGGCGTCCGGCGTCCGTAGGTTTTGGAGAGAAGACGAAGGGCCCTGCGTGATCGAATCAGCAACCAGTCCCTCACTGCAAGCAGTCTGGTGTCCGGCGTCCGTCGGCGTTGCGAGCAATGATGATTGATGATTGCGGATTGATGAATCGTGAGCAAGTGGAGAAGTCGAGACACCTTCCGGCGAGCCCTCCAAGGCGTTTTGGCTGTTACCTACGGCCTCCGGCCTACAGTCAACAGCCCCTTCTTCAAGGATAAGAACGGCGCGGTCGAACCAAGCGACGTCGGGGTAGGATTCGCGGACGCCGAGGAGGTCGAAGATCTTTACGCGTCCATTGGTGCTGAGCTTCAGGAATCCTGCGGATTCCAGCGAGAGCAGCGATTTGCGGAACATTCCGATGCTGATTCCGCCGCATTCGGGGGCAATTGCGGAGTGGAGTTGGGTGAAGCTGGGTGTGGCGATGCGGGTGCTGCGGAGTTCGACGCAATGCTGCTGCAGGACGAAGTACACCCGGAAGGATGCGTGGTCGAGGCTCGCGATGGCTTTGGATCGCATAAGGGCGGAGTTGAAGTTAACGGACATGATTGCTCCTTGTGGGCTCTATATATATGCGGGGATTTTGGGCGAATGGCGCTGGGATGGCGGCGAATGGCCAATGGTGAAAATGGGCTGCCTGAATTGGGGGGGGCGAATAGTGAGCGGGTGCAGGGAAAAGGCGGGTTGGAAGAAGACACAGGACGTAACATCGGGTGGGAGAAGAAGTTAGGCGAGGCAATGGATTTTTTGTCCGCGAATGAACGCGAATGAACGCGAAGAGAATGGACTTTGCGAGGCCCAAGAATGGGCGAAATCCATCTCACGCGAAGGCGCGATGTCGCGAAGGGCAGCCAAGTTCTTTGTTTTCGAGGCCAGAAGAAATAGCGGCGAAGAAGGTCAAGGCGCGAAGGGCAGCCAAGTTCTCTTGCGAGGCCCAAGAATGGGCATTTTTACCACGAACCACACGAAACACACGAAAGCGGAGAGAACTTCTGCGAGGCCCAAGAAGAGTAGCCAATATGGGTTCGGAGGAAGCCGCTGCCAAGGGAAAGCCGCTACCCTGGGAGCGCCACGCACCCGCGTGGCATTGGCTGTTGGTCGCCCTGGGAACGCCAAGCTCCGACTTGGCAAAGGCTGCTGGCCTTCGGTTCTCGCCCGTCGCCTCCTCCCATTCATCAATCCGCACTCATCATTCAGCAATCATCAATACTGGCCCTCCCTCGACATTCCATCCAACGCCATCTACAATACTGGCTCGGAGGATAGGAGCCCATGTTCGAACAAGCATTCAGAAACATTGACGATGTACTCCGGAAGGAGTCCGGCTGCACTACCGAGCTTGATTAGGCAGAGCAGACCTCGTGGCTGCTGTTCTTGAAGTACCTCGTTTCGATTCTGGATGCCGTGGCTGACCTAGGCAAGCCCGAGGAGATCGGCAAGGTCCTTGCAGACCTCCCAAAAGACTTGTTTCAGTAGACGGGAGCGGAGTAGAAGAAGGAACGGGGGAGAGGATACCACTTCTCTCCGCCTGTGCTCTGCCTTTGTGCTAAGAGTCACCTCCTTTGTGAGAATACGCGCACTTGCAGAGGTCCGGCCTCGTGCTTGACATGACGGGTGCCTGTGCTATATTTGCGCTCACGCTCAGGAGGTACTAAGATGGGGTTAGCTGACTGGTTCAGTTCGTTTTGTGCCGATTTGCAGGTCCAAGACAGCGTCAGGATTTCCACTAGGTATAAGGCCATCACACGGCGGCTGAACACGGACTTCTGGACAACGACTTCTGAGACTGCCCATAGTCTATATGTGGGCTCGTATGGCCGCAACACGGCAATTGAGGGATTCAGCGACCTCGACATGATCTTCCAATTGCCGACGGCGATCTATGACCGGTACAATAAGCACGCAAACAATGGGCAGTCTGCGCTCTTGCAGGCAGTAAAGAACTCCCTCGCAAGAACCTATTCCGCGACGAGCATCGGAGCCGATGGGCAGGTGGTGCTTGTTCCCTTCACCTTAGGAGTCACGTTTGAGGTCGTCCCTGCTTTTCTTGTGGACGATATGAGTTACCTGTTTCCCGATGCCTCCGCAGGTGGCAGATGGAGCACGACAAATCCTAGGCCGGAGATCGAGGCAATCCGCGCAAGGAATTCGGAGTGCAACAGCAATCTGATTCCTTTGTGCCGCATGATGCGTTCTTGGAAGCGAAAATGGGATGTCCCACTTGGCGGCCTTCTGCTGGATACCTTAGCCTATCAGTTCATCAACAGCTTCGAGTATCGGTATAAGTCCTACCTCTACTTTGACTTTATGTGCCGAGACTTTTTCCAGTGGATGGCTGAGCAGGACGAAAAGCAGGGGTATTGGAGGGCTCCCGGAAGCGGACAATACGTCTACAAGAAGGGACTTTTCCAATACAAGGCGAAGCGCTGCTATAACATCGCAGTTCAGGCAATTGCTCACGAAACTGCCACCCCGAAAGAAGAATGGTCAGCCAAACAACAATGGAGGGAGATTTTTGGAACAGCATTCCCCGGATGATGCCCTGACACAGCAGCGCGCCATTCTCGAAGGACAACTGAGAGACTGCTACGGGCGCGTGGTGTACTCTCACAAAACACACGAGAAATGCGCAGACATTCTCTTGTCCCGACTTGGGACAATCAAGCTGTGGCAGATCATTCTGTCCTCCGTCACGACAGTTGGGTTCATAGTGGCTGTGTTTGGTGCTGGAGCCATCAGCGCCGGAGTCGGCATAGGTGTGTCTGGAGTCCTGCTAGTCCTGAACGCGTACACGAAGAACTATGACCTTGGCGAGTTGGCTCAAAAGCACAGGCAGGCAGCTTGTGATCTTTGGATCATCCGCGAAAAGTACTTGTCCCTTCTCGTTGACTTCAGGATCGAAGGGAGGGACCTGGAGGGTGTTCAGAAAAGGCGAGACGAACTGGCCGAGGAGCTTCACAGCATATACAACGGGGCTCCGAACACGACGCTCAAGGGGTATAGAAAAGCGCAGGAAGCGCTAAAGAAACTCGAAGATATGACATTCAGTGATGCTGAAATCGATGCTTTTCTCCCGAAGGGACTCAGGAGAGGCGAGGCACCCCGATAGGCACGTGGAAGTCGGCATTTTGAAGGAGTGTAGTCATGGAAAAGTACATCAGATATTTCCCCAAACCGCTTCTCGACGACCTTGTTAAAGGCCGTTGGCTGCCTGTTGTCGGGGCGGGGATGTCCCGCAACGCTGTCGTTCCCTCAGGCGGACAAGTGCCGCTGTGGGAAGGTCTGGGCGAACTGTTGGCGAAGGACCTTACGGATTACCCTTA
>JBAZOJ010000035.1:0-21263 GCA_041648755.1 Candidatus Brocadiia bacterium | reverse complement strand
CAGCCGACACCCGCGAGTGCGCCAGTGGTGTTATTCCTGCATGGGTTTATGGCGATCCCTCCCGAGATCTACCTGGCATGGATCGAGCACCTGACCAAGAGCGGGAACATCGTGATCCACCCGACATACCAAGGCTTGGCAGGACTCAGACGGGCTATCTTCAAAGACAACTGTGTGGCTGGAATCAAGGCTGCGCTGGCCCGAATCGCGGAGGAAAAGCGGGTAGTGGCCGACACTAATTCCACCGTCGTTGTCGGGCACTCGCTTGGCGGATACCTGGCTTTCTGGCTGGGAGGCAGCGCAAAGGAGCTGGGCGTGCCTCAGCCGATGGCTGTCTTCTGCGTTGAGCCGGCGTCCTTCAGGGGCGAGAACTTCGCAACCCCAAAGGGCGCATACGTTGTGACTCTGTGCGGGAATGACGACAAGACAGTCGGGGACAATGCAGCGAAGGATTTCTTCGAGCAAGCAAAGAAGGAGGCTCCCGACAAGGCAGCACTTGTGCGGGTGTACACCGATGCGCACGGCGACCCCGCATACGCAGCCGGCCACATATGGCCAATTGCGGGCACCCGACCCGGTGCTGAAGGGAGCGAATCGGTTACCAGGGATGCGTACGACTCGGCCATCCTCTGGCCGATATTCGATCGCCTGACTGCCTTGGCACGAACGGGAAGAGGTGACCTGAAGACTTCTCTCAGGCTGGATCTTCCGAATTGGAGCGATGCGACACCCCTGCTCCATCCGTTGGTCGAATTCGGAGACGGAGAAACCTATCCAGCCCCGCCGGGAAAGGTACGGAGCATCCCCTCGGGATATCAGGACATGGGAGACTTCGGGATGGCCACATATCTGCCCTTTTCGGCGAACTCCGCTCCGATCGTGGCGATTGTACTCCCGCCGGGAGTGGAAAAGACAAGGGAAGACGCCGCGAGACATTTCTGTGTTGAATTGGCAGCGCGCGGAATGGCAGCGCAACTCCTGGCGCCAAGATCGAACGAAGTCAATCTAAGGGAAATGGTCTCCAAGGCTGCATGTGAACTGTATAGGCTCTCTTCCATCGCTGTGCGCCATAACGTGGCTGTTATCTGCGCCGGGGATTCGGCCAAGCTTCTCCCCGCCAACCTGGGGGAGACGATTCTTGACCGGGAGATGGCGACTGATATCTCATGCCTCGTACTGATCACTCCGTGCAAGGACGAGCCTGCCTTTGCTGGCGGGGTCCCAACTCTTGGATTGATGGGCGAAGGCGATGACATCCCGCCATGGGTGACAAAGGTGACTTCTCAGCCCGGCTCGATGCTGCATGCCACAGGCAACGGAGCCGTGGGCCTATGGAATTCGCTTGCGCGAGAGCAGGACGACGCGGCTTCGACCATCTTCCTGGGCCTTTGCCGCAAGATGGGCGTGGAAAACCCGCCCGACCCATACTTCTACCGAGTGGGCACGGTGACAACGGGAAATTAGGGGAGAATTCGCGGCAGAAGGTTACAATGCAAGCGTAGCATTGGAGGCAATGGGAATATGCAGCCGAGGCTGGCATTCTCTGCAAACGCGTTCAAGAGGACCACATTTGAAGTGGCCGCGCTCGCTGTCGCTTCGCTTGGCTACCGCGGCATCGAAGTATACGCCGATACACCTCATTTCTACCCGCTCGAAACGACACCCCAAACAGCATCGGATGTCGTGGCGCTCCTCAAGTCACTCGGTTTGGCAGTCTCCAATGTCAATGCGTTCACGATGTTTCACGACGGCGACACGTGGCGGCCTTCATTTCTCGAAACGGATGGGACTCGCCGCAGACTAAGGATCGAACACACGGTTGCAGCCTTGGAGATGAGCAGGAGAATGCGCGGAGCAACCGTTTCGACCGAACCGGGCGGCCCACTGCCGGAGGGAGAGTCGCGCGAGACTGCCATGGCACTTTTCGCGGAAGGATTGCGAGAGGTGCTTGATCGCACCGCCGCGACGGATGTTCTGCTGCTTGTCGAGCCCGAGCCGAGTCTACTGATCGAGACGGTCGGGCAGGCCGAGGAGCTTCTGGAGATGTTCGCGGATCCGAGGCTGTCAATCAATCTCGATGCGGGACATTTCTTCTGCGTGGGCGAGGATCCCGCCGAAGTAATCAGGAGGCTCGAAGGGAGATTCGACCACGTACACATAGAGGATATCGGAGCTGACAGAGTGCATCGTCACTTAGTGCCCGGTGACGGAGCAATGGACTTCCGCTCGATATTCACCGCGTTGCGCGATGTTCTGTATGACGGTTTCATAACGGTGGAGTTGTATCCGTTCGAGGAGACTCCTGAAGAGGCAGCCCGTCGGGCCATTGAGCACCTTGCTCCCATATACGGCGAAGTATTCGGGAAAGATCCGAGAAAATGAGGATTTCCCCCTACCTCAGGCTTGTCAGGCCGACAATGCTGCCTACGGCTGCGGCAGATGCATTCCTTGGTGCAGGCTGTGCAGCGACAGTTGCAGGAACGATATTCAGCGACGAGGGATCCTGGCTGAAACTTGTTGGCGGAATTGTCGTTTGCATGATGTTGTATGCCATCGGAATGGCCGTCAATGACATCGCTGACGAGAAAGCTGACAGGGCTGACGGCCGGAACAGGCCGATTGCGCGGGGAGAGATCACTTCGCGGCAGGCGATTCTCTTCGCAGTTACGTTGTGCGTGCTGGCTTTCGGAGCGTTTCATATTGTTCCGAAGCCTGAAAGATCGAACACGATTCTCTTCGGTCTGCTGGCGCTGGTCATCGCAGTGCTGTACGATATTGTGCACAAGAAGGCAAAGGGGCTGTCTCCGTTTCTGATGGGAGCGGCCCGAATGGCAAACGTCCTCACAGGAGCCTCCGCAATGGGGCTGACTTTCGACGGACTGGCCGAGTCACCGGCGATATTCGCGATCGTTCTCGGATACGGCCTGTACATCACGGCAGTCACTTTCTTTTCGCTTCTGGAGGACGAACCTCGCGACACGGGCTACTTCATTTTCGGCTACGTTGCAGCGGCATTCTCGCTTGCGGTTACGGCCCCATTGCTCAGGCCGGATGAGACGCGCGGGTACGCGATGGTGATGCTGAGTGTTGCCGGTACAATGATCGCGACTTCGCTGCTGGTTTTCGTCTCTACCAAGCGTCGGCCGGATTTGCCGAAATTCGTTCCGGTCTGGATATCTCTGGTATGTCTTGTGGGAGGTCTCGGGTTCGTCTTTCTTACCGTGGGCGACCCGAAAAGTGAGACGATTGTGCCGGGCATCGCAATGGCGCTGTTCTTTCCGACAATCGCAGGCATCATGACGTACAAGTCAAAGCAGAAAGTCGCCGAAACGGCGGAAAAGGGACAGGAATGAGGATTTTCTACTGGCTGTTATCGCTGTTAGTACCTGGCTCAGGGCAGGCCATGGAAGGTCGGTTCCTCACAGGCTTTCTGCTGATGTTCACCGCGATCTGCGGCGCGAACGTGGCATTGCTCGGAAAGGGGCTGTTTTCCGGCGAACCCGCCGATGACCTGTTCAGCATCGGGCTTGCCGTGTACGTCTTCTTCGCACTGTTCTCACTGATCGAGCTAATTGTCTATCATACAATGCACGATCCCCGCAAGCTGGAGCCGATATTGACCAGGCATCTTGCAAACGCGACCCAATACTATCTGCAGGGCAAGTATGACGAGGCAGAAGCGGAACTGCGGGCGATGCTGCGAAAAGACCCTGAGGACATCGAGGCGCACCTGTACCTTGCCTCAGTGTATCGCGCAACGGGCGATGCGAAAAAGGCCCGGAAAATGTACGCAAAGGTCACGAACCTCGATGAAGGCGGAAAATGGTCCTGGCAGGTGGCGCGAGAGCTCAAGGAGATGGAATCCTGACGAAGGGCGTGGTGGATTTCCACAATCACATTGGAAAGGGACCGGACGCATCTCAGACGGCAGACGAGCTTGTGCGCGATATGGACGAATTTGGAATCAAGCAGGCGGTGGTTTTTCCCATCAACGAACAATCGAAGGGCAACGGGTACCGGCCAGTACACGAACGGATAGCGGGAGAGATGAAGAGATTTCCCGGACGACTGACAGGCTTTGTTCGTCTTTGCTGCTCGCGAAGGAGAGAGAGCGAAGCCGAGCTGGCACGCATTGACGAATACGGGTTCAAGGGAATCAAGCTGCACCCGCTGTCAGACGGATTCACACCGCGAATGGCTACTTTTGCGCTCGAAGCGGCCGAAGCTCTGAATGTGCCGGTCATCATCCATACTGCACATGACCGCAATTGCCAGCCCGGTGACTGGGATGGCCCCGCGGGGCAGTTTCCCGGCGTCACGTTCATTTTCGCCCATTGCGGAAGAAGCAGGATAGAAGAAGCCGTGGAAGTTGCAAAGAGAAGGCCGAATGTCATGTTCGACACTTCGGTGAACATATACTTCAATGTCAAATACGCCGCGGACAGGCTACCGGCATCGCGCTTTCTTTTCGCCAGCGATACCCCATACAGCCATCGCGCAATGGACTTTCTGAAGGCAAAGCTCATCTGGAGCGGCGAGGAACTCGAGGCGGTAATGTCGCTAAACGCGTTGAAAATACTTGAGGGTGCGAGGAAATGAAGCGAAGAAGACTGATAGCCCTTGCGGTAATATGCACAATCTGCGCGGTTGGCGTCGTTCTTCTGCCAAAATTGCTCGCCCCGGACAAGACGCCATTCGGGCCCGGCCCCGGCGCGCGCGAGCCCGACATCGTCGTGTTCGAATCCAACGCGGGCAATTACATAACGTCGTGTGCATACAGCGGGCCATTCGACGACGCTGTGAAGATCGGGCAACTTCAACCTGCCGTGGTGGATAAGCCCGCCACAACGGCAACCGTCTGGCGCGCCTACGTGGGAGACGGAGCATCCGGAAACATGATGGACCTCAAGGATGTGCTGCCCTTCAAGGAAGGACAGTACTTCGCCTTCGACTTCTACATCGGCGTGGATCAGCCGCGGCGATGCACACTACTGATACACGGTTTCGGGCGGATGATCGTCTACATCGATGACGGCAAGATGCTCGCCGACCAGCAGACCGACGAGTACGGGTGGGCGAAGTTTGAGGCGCCCGGCGACTTCAGTGACATGCCGCGGCGCGTCAGCGTAATCCTTGAATGCAAGTACACCCATTGCGCTCTCAAGGTCGGACTTCTCCAGGGAGACAAGGGTGCAATTCCCAGTACATCAACCGTTTTGTGGCCTGCAGGCGGGAAGCCCACCGATCTTGATCTGGCTGGTCGCGCCATCAGCGTATCCGCAGCGCAAGACGGCATTGTCGATGCAAAGGAAGACGCTTTTATTGAGGTCGCGCTGGGAGGCGGCCTGCCAAAGGGATTCGATTTCTCCGACATGACCGTTACCGCGGATTGGGGTGCGGGCGCACAGGTCGAAAACAGTTTTACCAGAGACGAGGCGGTTGCCGGCGCACGATTCTACATTGCTGCTCCCGCCACTGAGGCGACCAGGCTATATGCGAAAGTAAAGATAGCGCTGAACGGAAATCTTGCAGGAACAAGAAGTCTTCAGTACTACATACCTGAGAATTACGGCCGCGTAATCACTGAGGTCGAGAAGAATGCGGCCGGCCTGGACCCGAAAGCGAAACTGCCTGAAGTAACGCTGAAGCTTGCCCAACTGAGGATACTCGCCGCAACGAAGGTGTTTGACCTTGACAAGATCTTGCGTCTCGAGGCTCTGCTTGTGTCTGCGGGAGCAATGATCGGGGCGCTGAAAGAAAATCGGGATCCTTTCAAGGGGATGACCGGCGAAATTGAGCGGGCGTACATCAGCCCAGCGGATGGCAGCCCTCAACCGTACAAGGTGTATTTGCCTGAGGATTTTTACATCACGCCGCGGCCAAGACCGTTGGCGGTGTTCCTGCATGGATACGTGATCGAGTTCACGATCGCGCAATGGGGCGAGCAGATGGAAGAGTACGTCGCTGGCTGGCACAAGACGGGAGCAGTTGTACTGCAACCGTTCGGCCGGTCGAACACGGACTTCCAGACAATCGGCGAGGAAGATGTCATCCGGACAGTTGACCTGGTACTGGCTGAATATGGTTGCGACCCGCGAAAAGTGTATCTCGAAGGCGTATCGATGGGCGGAATGGGCGTGTGGACGATCGGGGCGCATTACCCTGACAAGTTCGCTGCCATTGTTCCCATGGCTGGCCGCACGGATTATTACTACTGGCATTCCATCGCGGCGGATGAGTATCCCAACTTCAAAAACCTGCTGGTCAGAAGCTGGAACCCGATGAACCTCCTGCCGAACTACCGATACCAGAACATCATCATCGGCCATGGCAAGAGCGACAGGACTGTTTAACCCGAATTCTCGAAACGGATTGCTGACCGGTTCGATGTGTACGGGATCCCGTACAAGATCAAGTGGCTCGAAGGCGGGCATATGGCCGTTTTCAGCGAGGTGGGCTCGCCGGATCTGGTCGGGGAACTCTCAAAGCTCGTCAGGAGCCCCGGAACGGAGATCGCTTTCCAGGCATATCTGCCGTACTACGCGAGCAGGGCATGGCTTTCGGTACCAATGTTCGAGAGCTTCGGGAAGATGGTGGACGCATACGGAATCGTGGAGGGCTCGGAAGTCATTGTGAAGGTAGAGAACGCGCTGACAGTGCGTATTCGCCCGTGGAAGGGCGTTCTTTTCGAGAAGGCGAAGATAAAAGTGATCATTAACGGCGACGACTACGGTGAAGTGGAACTCCCGGCCGAGGGCCTGGAGTTCAAGCTGGGCGCCATTCGCGCCGATCGCCCCATTAAGAGCGCCTCGTTGTGCGGCCCTGCATGGAAGGTGTACTGCGACCCATTCATCATTGTGCGGGGAGACACGACAACCGAGGGGAAGTCACAGCGCTTCCGCGAATGGTGGGAGAAATTCGCCAAGGGGGCAGCCCGGAACGCCAAGGCTGCTGATGTAACGGCCGAAATGGCTGAGAACAACAACCTGGTGATATTCGGCACGCCATCATCGAACGAGTACCTGGCGAAGATTGCAGGGCGGTTGCCGTTCAAGTACGAAGGAGACAACATCGTGCTCCCGAATGGGAAGAAGTATGACCTCACCAATCACGGGCTCATACTTGTGTACCCAAATCCCGAAGCGCCCAACAGGCTGGTCATGGTCATATCCGGCCTTGAGTGGGGCGGGAAGCTCCCGGATAATCATCTGCTGGATCTGGTGCCTGACTATGTGGTGTTCACAGCGACGAGCAATCCAGACGACATGACCAACAATTTCGCGGCAGCGGGCTTCTTCGACACTTACTGGCAGTTCGACGAGAAGCTGATGGAAACCGGAGGCATGCCACCGGCCAATCAGAACAAGTAGATTCGGCTTGGGAGATCCGTGCCGGAGCACCCCAGGAAGGACACCGGTCCAGTTCAGAGCGCTTAAGGAGTAAGTTACGATGGTTGATGGAGACAACGGTAGAGATACACCCAAGGCCGAGAAAGCGAAGGCCCCGTCGTTCCTGTCGCGCCTGTACGATCTAGTGATATCGCTCGCAGGCAAGAGATATGCAACCTGGGCGTTGGCAGTTATCTCGTTCGTAGAATCCTCGTTTTTCCCGATACCCCCGGACGCGCTGCTGATGCCGATGTGCTTCGCAAGGCCGCGCCGGAGTTTCTACTACGCAACCATATGCACAATTGCATCTGTCCTGGGCGGCATGGCCGGATACGCGCTCGGCCTGTACTTTTTCGGGGCAGTAGTCCATCCAACAATTGAATACATAGGCTGGTCCGGCGGATGGCTGGGGACGCCGCAGGATGGCATGCGGGTAACGGCAGACTCGGTAGCCCAGCTTGTGAGCCGCGACTTCGTGTCGGCCGATCAGGCGGCAAGCCTGCAGGGATTCCTGTCTTCGATTTCCGATCAGTTGACCCGGTACCCCCTATACACAAACGGGCTGTTTTTCAAAGGGATACTGTTCTTTAACGCATACGGTGCAATGGCGGTCTTCATAGCAGCATTCTCTCCGATCCCGTACAAGGTGTTCACGATCAGTGCCGGGTTCTTCGGACAGCCATTTCCAGCATTCGTCGGAGTCTCGATACTCGGGCGTGGAGGGCGTTTCTTCCTTGTTGCAGGGCTGATATTCTTCTTCGGACCCAGAATTGAGCCGTGGATACGGCGCAACTTGGAGTGGTTAGTGATAGGTTTCACGGTTCTGTTGATTTTGGGATTCCTCATGCTCAAACTGCTGTGAGTGGCACGCAGGTTGCATAACGCAGTCAGGCTGTCCCAAATTTGAGGGAAAAGCGCCCAAAGACTGACGATTTTCGGCACTTTTGACAATTAACGTCCATCCTGAGCTTGTTTCCGCCTGTCCGGGGGCAGAAATGTTGCAGATATCCGCTTTTACGAACGGCACATTCGTCTCTCCGCTCGACGTGCAGTCAGCGATTTTCGAGAACGAAGTACGCGGAAGTGCTTTGTGGCTCGATGTGTACCGTCCGAGAGACAATGAAATCCTCTTGTTCAATCGACATCTCCACCAGCTTCCACCGACCGAGAACAGCTTCCTGTTCTCGCTGTCGAGTTTCAAGGCCCTCAAGCGGCTGATTATCACCCGAAACGACGCAACGAAACCAAGGTCATCCACGGTCATCGCGGATGCAACGGTTCTGTTTGCCGACGACTTGATCGTCTCGGTACGCAACCGGGGATTCCGCTTTGCCGAGTTGATCGAGTACATCATGCGTAATGGCAACGGGAAGATGCCGACGAACGTAGTCGGGCTTTACGATGCCATCCCGCCGACCTATTTTGCCGCCTTTGCCCCTGACCTTTCGAGTGGCGGCAAAGTCGAAATGTTCAGCGAGCATACAGAAAGATACCAGGAAGACATCGCGTACTTCCCCGACCAGTCGTGGACATTGCGTGAAATGACGATCCCCATAGGGGCGCTGCTATCCAAGAGCGATGGCGAGTCGCTGGTAATGACCGTCACGGCCGTTGCCTCCCCTGAAGAAAGGGCATCGGGCTCGTGGCGGATACCGACCGCAGCGGCAGCACCCGCCAAGGTCGAAGACATGATCCGCGGCACAGCCCGGGCGATGCCGACTCCTTCCACCGGAAAGAAGACTGCCACCCTGGTTTGTACGCGAGGCCCCGAAGCCGGGAATATTTACAGGCTCGACAAGCCGTCGTACCGCATCGGAAGAGACGCGGCAAATGACATCCCGCTGAACGCCAATGGCGTATCCAGGCGTCACGCAATGGTCTCAACGGAAGGCGACAAGGTTTTCATCACCGACCTTGGCTCGACGAACGGCACCTATGTGAACGGGAAGAAGATCCAGCAGCAATTGCTGAAGCCCGGCGATGAGATATTCGTCGGCAACGCGGTATTCAAGCTGGAGTTGCGTTAGCTCCCTGAGATGACGGACAGGGCAGTCTGTCGCTAACAGCCTCGTGCTCGTCCGCATACCAGTCCGCGCGCTATTCCCTCACATTGCCGTGCATGCCGAAGATGCCCGACGCATTCGTCTTCCGCGCCACCCACCCATTGTCGCCACAGCAACTGATCAGTACCACACCCTTGCCATAGATAATCAGGGCCAGGTATGGGGCTGGGGCAACGCGGGCAACGGCCGTCTTACTTCGGCGGAAACCGGCGCCTATGCTCTCACCCCGATTTTGATGCTCTGGTCGCAGCCGGAATACTCCGGCACACATAGCCTAATCGAAAAGGGCGGCCCGTGGCCGCCCTTTTTCTTACTTCTTGCTGAAGATCACGCCCCGAATACTGAGCCTGTCAGCGTCGTTCTTCTTCCAGTCGACGCCAGGGCCTTTGATGTCAGCCAAGGCCTTGTATTGCTCGTCCGTGGATAGCCATGCTTGGTAAATGGTCTGCGACTCGTCTATGTAGAAGGCCCGTTTGTCAGGCGTTCGGTCAACAGGAACAGCCAGATAAACAAATTTGACCGCGAACTCGCTTTCCTCAGCAAAGTACGCGAATTTGATGCCTGCTCTGGGGCTCTCATGCTTGAAGTATGGTGCAAAATCGGTTGTCCCACTTGGCCAGAAATCCTGCGTGGCCCTTGTCTGGCTATAGTCAATTGCTGCTTTCCCGAAGGCCTGACAGGTTGAGATAGTCGAAGCCTCACTAGCATCGAGTCCGGCGTTGTGCATGCTCGACAGGACACTTGCGATGAGAATTGGCGAAAGGCTTGTTGGCCCTTGAGAAAATACCTTTCCACCGTCAGAAGTCACAATGCCCCATGCTGCAAGGGGCGAAGCCACAGCTTCCACCGTTTCGAGCGGCGGCATCTTCTCTGCGATCCTCGCATATTGCCTGCCCATCTTCGCTATAGTATTAACCAACTGCGGGTAGTATTGCCGGGCAATCGATCGAAGACTCAAGTAGGCCAAGGCGTGTGGGCGCTTCTGAACGACGGCAGGAATAACCGCCGAAAAATCAGGGCAATTCGACAGCCTCTCAGCCTTGCTGATGATCCTGTCTTTCAAGTACTGGAGCGGACCATAGAGCAGCCAACCATCTGACACGGCAAATGCGATCTGCCCGGCTTCTTGCGGCAAATCCAGCAGGTCTCTCGCCTCAGATCGGTAGGGGAACAATGTCGCGCCCCCAATCTGCAGGGGTTCATCAAGAACCTGTTTCTCAATCTGAGCCATGTTCTTGAACCACTTCAGGGCAGCAGAGGTGTCTTTCAACTGGATGGCGATCATGCTGGCCGGAACCGCGCCTTCAATGCTCACGCCGAAGGAGCACTCGGGGCCGAGGAGCGGAGC
Source organism: Candidatus Brocadiia bacterium (assembly GCA_041648755.1). GTDB lineage: Bacteria > Planctomycetota > B143-G9 > B143-G9 > B143-G9 > JBAZOJ01. The sequence goes on along the minus strand of JBAZOJ010000035.1, from coordinate 10,464 downwards.
GATCCCCTTCTCGATGTCTATCCCCTTTGCCTTCAGAGACTCGATCTCGCTCCTGGGGCTTCGTTGGGCAAATGCTTCAAACAGGTGAGTGAAGTCGACGCTGGCACTGCCGTAGAGCGTTGCCCCCGGGGGAAAAAGTCCGGCCGAAAGCCCCAGGCAGGGGACCTCGGCAAGGAAGGTGCTCTCTGCGAAGGGCCACTGCTTGCCGCCGAGGTTCAGGCATAAATCATCCACGACCGCTCCATTTGCGAAGGACAGCCCGCACGTCAGCGACGCATTTTCAAGGAACGACACGCTATCCTTGCCTGCAATCGCCTTCAACCGCGCACGGAAAGCTGGGAAGCCCTTCAGAAAGCCGCCGAGGTCCAAGTAGCAGCGAACATCCTTGCCCGCTACCGCCGAGTATCCGCTACGGAACGCGGGAACCGACAGTAGATTCTTTGTGGGCGGGCTAACAATAGAGTCAATTGCCCATCTCATCGTAGCGATGTCCAGCGTCACTAACGCGTACCCACCCACAACAGAGAACCAGGGCTTTCTCACTTCTTCGGGGTCGAAGTTGGTGTGAAGCCCAAAGAGAGCGGCACCCTTGTGCTCTGTCTTCTCGACCCTTGTACCTTCACGGTTTACCAGCGTTGCCAAGCGGTCTACGATCGCCTCTACTGCGGCTTTGGCCTCAGAGTCCTTTCCCGGGGCAACAGGAAAGGCGGCAACGAATGACGATATCCCGCCTCTGCCTGAAGGCAAGGCGACTTCCAGTCTGCCAGAGAAGGCAAGGGAGTACTGCGTCGAGATCTCAGCAAGGTATTTCTCGAAGCGGGTGAAATGGATCTGGGCGTAACCGGCATCGTTCAGTGACCATCCGATCAAGTCGTAGATCTGCCCCAGCAGGTTGCTTTCGCCGACATACTTCGTAATCGCCAGGTCGCGGCCCCGCAACAGAGTTGCTCCAAGATCTGGCACTTCCAAGAGGAAAAGCGTGTCAGATGGTAAGTACTTCGCAAGCGAATCCCGGGGGGGCTCGTCGGCGCGGGGTACACTGATTATGCAGCAGAAGATTGCCACCAGTAGGACGATCGCAAGGCTCCTCGGAAGTGCTTTCATTCAATTGTCTCCAAGTTATCATGCCTACACATCATACACGGGCTTTCGACCTTTGACCCCAAAATAACCAGAACAAGGTAGAGGGTTTCCTTCACGGAGCACAAGTGGGCTGTGCATGTGGCAATTTGATGGCGGGTTTTGTGCGGAAAGATCCCGCCTGAGGCGGGCGGGAAAGGCACACCGAATAGTCTTCTGTCTGTGGCCCGCCGTCCGTAGCAGGCAAGCAGCCTGGAAGGCCGATGCCAGTGAAGCCAGCCCGTCGTCTGTCGTCCGTAGCTGAGCCAACAGCTAGGGCGAATGCCCAGCATCCCCTTGAAGGTGCACTTGAGCTTGGCGTTATGCTCAAGCCCAGCTTCCCCCCGTAGGGTGAGCACTCGCTGAGGGCTCGCCAGGGGCAGCCAATGCCGCGCGGGTGCGCGGCGCTCCCGGGGGAACGGCCTTCCGATGGCTATAGGTTTTCTCCGAACCCATATTGGCCTGTCCTGAGCATCGAATCAGCAGCCGACGCAGACCCAAATCAGGCTTGCTTGCGAAGTCATGCGGGGTGCCGGGATAATGCGCCAGGGCACGTGGCAACGTGCCCCTACGATCCCCAGCAGCCAAGATTGCCAGGCTTGTGCCGGTGGCGCTACGACCCGGCATCCCCTTGAAGGATGACAACCCAGTTCTCGCTTTAAGGCGTGCGGAGGACTTCCACCTCCGAGTCATTGAACATGCCCGGCACACACAAACAAGACGGGCCGCCATAAGGCGGCCCGTTTCATTTGACAATGGTGGGGGGATCAATCAGTTGCGGTCGGGGGAGCGCTCAACATTGGCAAGGAAGTCATCTACGAAGCGCTTGTGGTCTTCGGCCTTCACTTCACGCTTCAGCACGGTGCGGGCCACGGTAAGGGCGAGGTCGCCGACTTCCGACCGAAGGCTGGCGATTGCCGCAACACGCTCGCGTTCGAGTTCGGCCAGGGCCATTTCCTTATGGCGCAGGATCTCCTCCTGGGCGTTGCTCTCCAGCTTCTCCGCGCGCTCCTTGGCGAGACGGGTGGCTTCGGCTATTATCTCCGTTGCCTTCCGCTCGATCTCCTTCATCTTGGATGAATACTCGTCGCGAATCTGCTCCATCTTGACGCGAGCCTCTTCGGCAGCCGTTATGTCGGAGCGGATCTTGTTCTCGCGGGTCTCCATAATGTTGACGAGTGGCTTCCAGAATATCTTCCACAGCAGGAATGTGCCTGCGAGAAACAGGCAGGACATTACCGCCAGGAGGCCAGGATTTATGGATAGTTCCATCTCAACCTTTCGCCTTGAGTAACGAGGGATGCACCGTTACTGCAGGAAGTACTTGGCGAACGGGTTCAGGAAGAGGATGATCAGGGAGATCAGCAGCGCATAGATGACAAGGGACTCGATGAAGGCGAGACCAATGATCATCGCGGTCTGAATCTTGGCAGCAGCCTCGGGCTGGCGGGCGATGCCCTCGACAGCCTTGCCGACCGCGTTGCCCTGGCCCAGGCCGGTCAACCATGTGGCTATGGCAATGCCGAAGCCGGCAGCGATGATAGAGGCTGCGAAATAGATGTGCGCGTTGGACGCGGGATCGACGTGCTGGTTGGCAAGGGTGGCGCCCTCGGCGAAGGCCGGATCGCAGAAGAAGGCGAAAGAGGCGACTGCCGTAAGAGCCGAGATAACGTATTTCATCGAATCTCCTTCAAAATGGTGTTAGTGCGCATGGCCTTCCACGCCCTCGCCGTCATGTTCCGACGCGACGGCGCCGGCAATATAGACCTGGGCGAGAAGCATGAATACGAAGGCCTGGATGAAACAGACAAAAGCGCCAAGAACGACAATGAGCGGGAACAGGATAACGGGGAACACGATAAGAAGCTTGCCAACGAACTCGTTCGCGCCCGCGAATTGCATCACGAGTGTAACGAGGATGAGAAGCAGAATCTCCTTGGCGACGATATTGCCGAACAGTCGGAAGGTAAGGCTAATGGGCCGGGCGATGTGGCTCACCAACTCGATAAAGAACATGAAGGGCTTGAGCCAGACGGGTACCTCTCCGGTGAAGTGCTTCATATATGGGACAAAGCCCTGTTTGCGGATGCCCCAGTAGTGTGTGGACAGGAAGACGATCAGCGCAAGACCGAGGTTGGTGTTTAGGTTGGCGGTGGGGGAGACCATCCCCGGCACGAGCCCCCAGAGGTTGCTGGCAAAGATGAAGAAGAACAGGCCAAGGAACAAGGGGTCATACTGCTTGTGGGTGGGGCCAATCAACTCGCCGGAGTACTTGCGGACAAAGGAGATATACCATTCGGCGAAGTTCTGCATCCCGGAGGGAACGAGATTGAGCCTCCTCACTGCAAGGAAGAAGATAACCGCCAGGATGGCCCAAACCACGACGGCGTGGAGGACGACCGGCGGAAGCCAGTGAGGGAGGAAATTCTCCCAATAGATCGGGTGATGCATCAATTGTCCTTGTTTCGCTGCGAAATCAGGGCTGCCACGACCAGACCCGCGAGAGCGGCGGTCACGCCGACAAACAGGCCGAGAACCGCCGGGATGCCCAGCAGGGAGGCGGCCAAAAGCGCGGCGGCCACGATGCAGACCTTGATTGCGGTATTATAGACAATTTTCAGCAAGGTTACTTTTTTGCCTGCCAGGAGGACGGGGACGAAGATCGAGATGCGGGCGAAAAGAGTGCCACCCGCGAATGCACCAAGAAGAACGCCGACGGAGACCCGCCAGTCGAACGGAAGGCAAACAAATGCCACGGCAAGGGCGATGATAGCGACCCAGCGGACGAGCAGCCGCATGCTCATTTTCCTTTGCCGTCCTTCCCTATGGCAGTGCGGATGAGCATATAGAAACTGCCTCCGAGCCCCAGGAGTATTCCGGCCAAAGTAAGCCAGGGGGATGTACCGAGCAGTTTGTCCAACCAGTACCCGCCGAGAAGGAAAATGGCAAGGGTAATACCCGCGGCAAACCCCGCTGAGCCGAGGCTGCCGAGAACGCGCATAGCGGAGGCGCGTTCGGCTTCGGTTTCGGGCTTGACGGGGGGGCGGCTTTTGTCTGCATCCACGGACTGAGATTATACACGGTTGGGGCTGTGGCGCGAGGACGGGACAATCGGGAAAAAGGGCACAATATGCACGTTTTAGTTGTCCGCAGCATACCGTGGAATAGACTCTTGGAGGGTACGAACCTAAAGAGGTGAAGATGAACAAGATGCTGGAGATAGTATGGCACGGACGCGGTGGGCAAGGCGCCAAGACTGCGGCGACCATGCTTGCCGCGATGGCCATTCACGAAGGCAAATTCAGCCAGGGCGCCCCGGAGTACGGCCCTGAGCGTCAGGGCGCGCCGATGAAGGGGTACACCCGTATCAGCGCGACTCCAATCCGCATTCATTCGGGCATCGCCGAGGGCGACGTCGCCGTCGTACTCGACGCCACACTTTTGAAGTCGGTCGATATCCTCGGGCAGCTCAAGAAGGGCGGCACGGTCATCGTCAACACGACGAGGACTTCCGAGGAAATCCGCAAGGACCTCAAGGCCCCGGCTGACGTCAAGGTCTTCGTTGTCGATGCGACAGGCATTGCCATCGCGGAGATGGGCAAGAACTTCCCCAACACGCCGCTGTTGGGCTCGCTTGTGAAGATTTCAGGCATTCTGAAGATCGAAACCGTTATGGACGACATCAAGGCGAAGCTTGGCAAGAAGCTCTCGCAGCAAATGCTCGATGGCAATTTCCGCGCGGTAAAGCGCGGCTACGACGAGGTGAAGTAGTATGGACAGCAAACTCACCTGGAAGCAGATTCCAAAGGGCGGAATCATCCCGCAGGCCGGGAACTCAGACAGTTATAAGACGGGCGGATGGCGCACCTACAAGCCCCTCCACAACCCCGCGAACTGCATCAATTGCCTGCGCTGTTTCTATCTGTGCCCGGATTCCTCAATCCTCGTCAAGGAGACGAAGGTGACAGGAATAGACTACGACCACTGCAAGGGATGCGGCGTCTGCGCCCGCGAATGCCCGGTTAATCAGCGGGAGAACAAGAAGCCGAACGAAACCGACCGTAAGCCCGCCATCAAGATGGTTCTCGAAGAGAACTAAAGGAGCGGAGGAAAATGCAGAAAACAGCAAACAAAGAGCACGTCGAGCACGAGCGGCTGTCGCTGACAGGAAACGAAGCGACGGCATACGCGCTCAAGCAGGCAAACCCGGACGTAGCTGCGGTGTTCCCAATCACTCCGCAGACCGAGTTGATGCACGCTTTTGCGGGCTATGTTGCCGACGGACTCGTAAAGACCGAAATGATCTATGTGGAATCCGAGCACTCGGCGATGAGCGCCACGGTCGGAGCTTCCGCCGCCGGAAGCCGCGCCGTGACAGCCACGAGCGCCAACGGCCTCGCATTGATGTGGGAAATCCTGTACATAGCCTCGGGCCTCAGGCTGCCGATAGTTATGCCGGTGGTGAATCGTGCGCTCTCCGCGCCGATCAACATCCACTGCGACCACTCTGACACGATGGGCGCGCGCGACGCCAGCTGGATTCACCTGTTTTGCGAGAACTCGCAGGAAGCATACGATACGGCGATCTGCGCTTTCCGCATCGCCGAGCACAGCGATGTTCTTCTGCCCGTCATGGTCAATTTTGACGGGTTTATCATCTCGCACACCACCGAAGTGGTTGACGTTGTCGCCGACGACTCCGCCGTGGCCAAGTTCATCGGGGAGTACAAGCCCTGGGTGAAGCTGCTGGACATAAAGAACCCAATCACGATCGGCCCGCTTGCGCTCACCGACTACTACTTTGAGTCGAAGCGCCAGCAAGTCGAAGCGTTCGAGAAGTCCCCCGCAGTCATCGACTCGGTGTTCGCCGAGTACGGCAAGCTGACCGGAAGGACCTATGAGCGCATCGAGAAGTATCGTACGGAAGACGCGGAAGTCATCCTTGTCAGCCTGGGTTCGACGGCCGGAACAGCCAAAGACGCCGTAGACATGTTGCGCGAGGCCGGTCTGAAGGTCGGACACATCAAGATCAGGTCCTTCCGTCCCTTCCCGTCCAAGATGCTGCGCGATGCCATCGGCAAAGCAAAGGTCGTGGGCGTGCTGGACCGCAGCCTGAGCTTCGGTGCCGAGTTCGGCCCCGTGTGCCTGGAGACCATGGTATCTCTGTACGGCAGTGATGCAAAGGTTCGGAACTTCGTGTACGGACTCGGCGGGCGCGACATATTCGTCGAGCAGATCGTCGAGACCGGCAAGAACCTGGTTGAGCTCGCGCACGGCAAGAAAGACCTTCCCGTGCAGTCGTTCATTGGACTCCGCGAGTAGAAACGGGGGAAAAGATGGCCGTAAACATAAAAGAACTGTCCAAGAAGCCCGAACTCCTCGCCGGCGGACACCGCGCATGCGCGGGCTGCGGGGCGACGATGGCGTTGCGCCAGATAATGCGTGCGGTTGAAGGCCCAGTTGTAGTGGGCTTTGCGACCGGCTGCATGGAAGTTGTAACGACAATCTACCCGTACACCGCATGGCGGGTTCCGTACATCCACGTGGCATTCGAAAACGTCGCGGCGGCTCTGTCCGGCGTCGAGGCAGCCTACGTTTCGCTGAAGAAGCAGGGCAAGATCGCCGAAGACATCAACTTCATCGCTTTCGCAGGTGACGGCGGTACTTATGACATCGGACTGCAGTCGCTGTCCGGTATGCTGGAACGCGGACACAACATCCTCTACGTCTGCTACGACAACGAAGCATACATGAATACCGGCATCCAGAGGTCGGGCTCGTCCCCGCTGGGGGCCGCGACTTCCACCACGCCCGTTGGCAAGGCCTTGAAGGGCAAGCAGCAGTGGAAGAAGCCGATCATTGACATCGCGGCCGCGCACGGTGTTCCGTACGTCGCCACGGCATCCCCGCACAACTACAATGACCTGATGGGCAAGGTGCAGAAGGCCATGTCCATGAAGGGCCCGAAGTTCATGAACGTCGCCGCGAGCTGCAACCGCGGATGGCGCTTTATCCCCGACGACGCAATCGAATTGGTGAGGATGGCTGTTGAATGCTGCATCTTCCCGCTCTACGAGGTCGAGAATGGCGTCTTCCGTGTAACGTACAAGCCCAGCAAGAGAATGCCCGTCGCCGACTACCTGAAGGCCCAGGGGCGTTTCTCGCACTTCTTCAAGCCTGGTGGCGAGAAGTACCTGGAGATCTACGACAAGGCAGTGGAAGCACGCTGGCAGTGGCTGCTTGAGATGGAGGAATCCACCAAGAAGGTCCCGTTCGGCGGCATGCTGCACTTCTAACGTGATGCAATTGCTACGAAACCAAGGGGAGGGCGCGAGCCCTCCCCTTTTCTTTGTTGCCCCCCTCGCGTTCCGGCATAGAATGAACGCGGCCAAAGCAATGGAGGCCCGATGGAAGCAATGAACCTGGACAATGTTGTTGGCAGCATGATCATGCTGAAAATTGACAACTGGCGCGAGTTAGAGCCTTTCGGAATCGAAGGCGAGCAGATTTACGCCCGTTGCGTTGGGGTGGGCGACTTCGGCATCTGGATAGAGAACCCGGCATTCGAGTCCGCGCCGGTAACCGCCGGGGCTCCGGAGTCGGCGCTGGCTTATATCCTCATCGCATGGAGTTTTGTGAAGGCCGTGGTGTACTTCCCGGATATGGAAGAGGGAGAGTTCCAGGTTAAGGAAGAGGTGAAGAAGCTGGGCTTCAAATAGCAGGCGGACACCGGAGGTCAGCGATGAGAAAGCTCCTTCCATCAATCATTGTGATTACCCTTGCGCTTTGTGCGCTTTCCGGGAACTCGGTATTCTGCGAGGACCGCGCTGCGGAAAACAAGGAGACGGCGGCTATCTCCAAGGACGCCGCAGAGCTTGGCTTATGGTGCTTTGAGAAGGGATTTGCCGATAAGGCCAAGGAACTGCTGGGCATAGCGCAGGAAGCCGCAAATGAAGGCGAAGCCGTGGCGAAGCTGGTTGAGGCATTGAACGGCGACGTTACAGCCACGCCTGGCGACGCTGAGAAGACCGAACTGGAGACGCGCGAGAAGGCGTTCAGGAAGAAGTCCGCAGAGAGCTACATCAAGTTGTACTCACGCAAGGGAAAGAGCACGGATGGGCGTTTCCGGGCATTCCTGGAGCGGGCGATCAGGCTTGTTCCAACGGAAAAGGGGCCCTGGCGGGCGGCGGGAACCGAAGTGGACGCACTCCTTGCCACAAAGGCCACCGACGAACTTGCTCGCTTCGTGCCCCGGATTCTCGCGTTGAAGGATGCGCCACCCACCGCCAAGGCTGATATCATCAAGAAAGAGATGTCAGCACTCGTCAACGGCGGAGTCTTACGCAAGGCCACAAAGCACGAAATGCTATACTACGTCGCGTTACCACGTAAATGGTCGCCTGACCTCAAGTGGCCGGTTCTCGTGACGGTCGAGGGAGCTGGCTGCGGATTTTCGGGAAACCACTCGGGCTTTGTTGGCGGGCGCTCCGACCAGCCGCTCATCGTCATTACCATGCACACCCTGTCCAACACCAACGCGCTCGAACCCGGAAAGTACAAGTACCCCGAGGAATTGCTGAAGACAAACAACGCATCCGACGACAGGATCGCGTTTGACTCCGCAGGGCTCGCAGCGGTATTGTCGGATATCGGGCTGATGTACAATGCCATGGACCGCGTCTGCATCACGGGATTTTCGGGTGGCGGGTATTTGACGTATTTCACGACATTCCAGCATCCGGAGTTGGTCACAGCAGCGTTTCCGTGTTGTGCGAACTTCGCACCCCAATTTGCCCGGGGCGCGGCGACGCCTACCGAGGAGCAAAAGAAGCTGGCCATTTACATCTTCACCGGCGCCGACGACCCTCACAAGAACGATGTGTTCGGGCAGAAGCCGGGCATAGAGGGACAGAACGACTGGGCAGTGGATGCTCTCAAGCAACTTGGGTACAGTAACATTACACGCTCAATGCTGCCCGGAGTCGGCCACTCGGCGTGCGTGAATGAAGTCTGGGGAGCCATCGGAAAGCTGGGCATCAAGTCCACGAAGTAAGAGCATAAAATGAAATCCCCCCGCACGGGCAGGGGGATTTTTTCGCAAACCGGGACGAGAGAACTTATTTGGCAAATGACGTCAGCCAACTGCGGAACTTGGTCTCGAACGCTGAAAGATCCTTCATTCCGTACACTTTCTGAATGGCTTCGACCTGGTCCATTCCGCTGCCGACCGCTTTCAGGAACTCCTTGAACACCATCCTCTTTTCCTGGGCTTTCGCCTTGGTCTTCTCACCCTCGGCCATCATAAAGTTGACCATCGCCCAAGCCTGGGCAATTCCCTGGAACGGCATGTTGGTTACTTTGAAGTTGACGAGCATCTCCATAGGGATCAGGCCCTTCCAGCGTTTTGCCTTGTCGTCGTACGAGCCCTTTGGGACAGCATTCGCTGCACCGAGGAGCTTGCGCCAGTCTTCGAACTTGCCCCAGGGATCCTGTTCGCCGTGGGCACCCATGCCGTAGGCCACCTGATACCAACTGATGCCGTTCGTCACTGACTGCTGATAGTAGATGGATAGTCCCTGGCTCAGCCAGTTGGGGAATGGGCTGACCTCCTTGTTTGCCGTGTTGAAGCCCTGTTCGAGCATATTTCCGGCAATCATATCGACCAGCAGCCGCTCGTCCACCAGTTCTTCCGGATTCTGGTGCGTAAGGTATCCCAGGAAGTTGTTCCCATTGTCCGTGGGAACACTCAGAGAAACCGCGCCCAGCTTCTTGATTTCGGGAAGCCCCATCTGCATTGTGCCGTAAGACAGGAGCTTATTGTTGTAGGCCCATTCGCAGTACTTCTCGTAGGTCTCGGTGCCCATAGTACAGAAGAAATTGACCTTGTTCTCGCCGGACCAGGACTTGTCCCAATCGCTGTCCTCGCCGCCCATTTCGAGTTGATCCGAGAACTTCAGCCAGCATTTCTCCGTGTAGATCACGAAGGTGTGCCACTTCGAGTGAGGATAATCGGTGAAGATACGGCAGTGCTTCCCCATTTCGAAACTGAATTTCGGAAGGGGCGCCTTGCTCTTGACGATAGAGTCCATATAGGGAGTGCCTTCCTCGCGGAAAGCCCTGCGGATGGCCTCATGCTCATCGAAGAGGGCCTGCATGCCAGGCATGTCCTCGCAAGCTGTGCATGGCTCCCAGCCAGCAATCTTGACGGTACACTGTTTGCCAATGTCCTTGAACTGGCAGTAGGAAATAACCACCAGGTCTCCGGCTTTCTTGCCGTAACCGACTTTGCCGGTGCCGTGGCACGTAGTACAGTCCGGATTGCCAGGCAGATCCGGAGCAGTCTCC
>JBAZOJ010000034.1:0-21653 GCA_041648755.1 Candidatus Brocadiia bacterium | reverse complement strand
AATGAACGCGAATCCGAGCAAGTACCTGTCGAGCGATTATCCAGTGTCCAACGTGAGTTGGAATGACGCAGTGGAGTTCTGCCGACGGCTGACGGAGTCCGAACGGAAGCTGGGCATCATAGCGCCGGGACTGCGGTACCGACTGCCCACTGAGGCCGAGTGGGAATACTGCTGCCGTGCAGGCAGCACGACAGAGTATTGCTTCGGAGACGATCCCAAAGGGCTGTATTACTACATGCTCTATTCGGGGTCCTCACTGGAACAAGTTGGCGCGAACAAGGCCAATGCCTGGGGGCTATCTGAAATGCACGGAAACGTGTGGGAGTGGTGCCAGGACTGGTACGGCCCATATTCGCAGGATGAGCAGACTGACCCCACCGGACCCGCCACCGGCGAATTCCGGACGCTGCGCGGGGGCTCATCGGCCAGCGGCGCGTACCACTGCCGATCCGCATTCAGGGGCAAGGTTGCTCCCGCTGACCGGAATGACATCGCCGAGTGCGGTTTCCGCGTGGTGCTTGCTGAAGAACAGGCGGGAAAGTAATGAACACCCGGCAGAGCTCCCTTTCAATAAGCAAGGATGTGTCCATGAGAACTGTAGCATTGCTCGCAATTGCCGCCGTTCTGTTTGCATTTTCCGGGCGGTCATCGGGCGAAGAAATCGCGCCAAAAGTGATGATCGAGGCAGCCGGCCAGTTGGAGGGGATTCCGCCCTTGTCTGAGGAAGTTACTGCGCTCAGTCGGCTCACACGCGACACTATTCTCGTGAGTCGGGCGGATGGCAGGAAGGAGGTCTACCGCATCAGCGGAGGAAAGGTGTCCCAGCAGACTGCTCTCCTGCTTCCCGAGGGCAGCATTGTGAGATGCGGCCGCGACGACGGTGTTGTCTGGGTGTACTCGTACGAAACTGAAGAACTCCGCAAAGCGGTGTATTCCCCCGATACAGGCCGCTTCACAGCAGAACCGGCGATCAAGTTGACGCTGAGTGTGGCTGACCCGAGCAAAAGCCTGCAAGGCTGGGGCGTTTCAGGGGATGTGCTTCATGCGCTGTATTATGTCAGCACAGGTGACAAAGAGACCGGATTCTCATTCCGGAACATCAACCTGCGCACGAATGAGGATCAGGAGACATTGCTGCCTCTCACGGATGGGTATTCCTATAGCGTAATCTCCGGCGAGGAGGGCTGCGTGTGGACACATAAATCGGATGCCGACGGATGCGAATACGTGCTGTCCACATCAGAGGGAAAGCGTTGGTCCGCTCATCTTGGAGCCGACAGTGGCTACGTTCAGCCCTGCGGCAAGTCAGTCGTATTCCGGAAGAAGGGCAGCGAGGCCATAACGGTACACGATATGGAAACCGGCAGGGACAGGAAGGCCTCTCTCCTACCGGGCGACGCCAGTGATTTCGGTCGGCCGGTTGACATCAACGAGACCGGTATTTTGTTCCTGACAGGATGCGAACGTCCGCTGTTCGCATACTTCGACGGTTTCCGCAGATTGCATGCGTGGCAGCCCGATGTCATCGTGGGGGGAAGGGACTGCATAGTCCTCGGAGACGGGCGCTATGTTTTGGCGAGCCGTTGGGGTTCGTTGTTCCTTCTCGATGCCGCGAAACGCAAAGCCACAAGGCTCGCGGACTCAGGGTATATTCAAGACGGGTTTCCCGGCTACCCAAATGGCTGGGCCTCGCGGTCGCAGGTCTATGCAGACCGGCTCTATTATCTGCTGGACGACGGGTGCACGATGGCCTGGCATGGCCTGGAAAGAGCCGAAGCGGCGCACATGGCTACAGTGCCCTGGGACAAGCGTTATGTGGCGATGTCAGCTTCCAGCGAAGCACTGGTATGCCTTTCAGCCGATGGAAGGCTGCACTTCCTGAAGGGCAATGAATGGAGCGATGCCCGGATTCCGCCCGATATGTTGCCGCTGCTCTCAGCCTTTCCAGCCGTGTACGCTACGACCCCGACCGTGTACGTAACTGCGGATCTTAATCGCCTGGGGAAGGTGGTCATCTGCGACATGAAGTCCGGCAAGTTCGGCCTTACCGAATTCGATGCTCGATTTGGATGCCTCAACAACACCGTATCTTACAAGAAGACGGACTACACCAACTGCGCCATTCTGCCCGACGGCACTCCCGTTGATTTTCCCCGTGGTTACTCCGATGTGGACACATCGGTCTGGGTCAGCCCGGACGGCGAATTCACGGCTTGTGGAGGATGTGATTACTTCGCGGGCAGGTGGCGCCAGCAGTTCTCGGAGTACGAGGGGATGAAGCGCATATTCACGCATATACTGAAGGCCGCCCCCGGCTACTACGTTGCGTACGCACATGAAAAGCCACCGCGCGTGACGCTGTTCAAGGGCGAAAGCGTCGTCGGCGACTACCCGATTCACAACGTAGGGGAGAAGATATCATACGCTTTCTATTACGGCGGGGCAGTGTACGTCCTGTACGTGGACGGTTTTCTCGAGCGCCTGACGGTAACCGAACCAGAGGCAGGTAAATGAGCACTTTCAGACGCCTGATGGCCTCCGCAACACTGCTTGCCGCAGGCATTTCCATCCTGATCTTCCCGACCGGCTGTGCCCGGCGGAGCGTGACGCAGAACACAGGATCGGGCACCGGGCGGGACGTCCTGATTTCGGGACTACCGGTTGCGCTCGACAGCGACAAGTGGGCGGTGAACGCTGACGAGACCGCGTATGCGGTCGGTGGGGAATCCGGCATCGTGGTCGAGTTGTCGCTGCCTTCCTGCCAGTACAAATCGATGTGGAAGCTCGGCGAGCCCATTCAGGCGATTTTCAGCGATGGGGACAGGTATGTCGCGGTCGTCCCCAGCGGCATCTACTCGCTTCGCGGCGCAGAGAAGAAGCGGATCGGCGCAATACCGCAAGGCGATAAGCTGCGGCTTCCGCCCGAGCTGTCCGGCACCAGAAGGTCGTGTCCGCTCACCTGCAGGGACGGAAAGATCATGTGGTACGCGTATCTCGAAGCCGAGAAGGTGGTAATCCTTTTCTCGACGGATATGGAGGGAAAGAACCCGCGCGGTTTCAAAGCAGGCGCCGTGAGTTTTCGCGTTGCTCCCGGGGCCGAATGGGCTCTCGCCCTGTCGCTGGACGCCGAAAAGGAATGGCTGGTGACCCCTGACGGTCTGGTCGAGGTCGAGAAGGGGGGAGGTTTCATTGCACTTGGTCATTCCGGCTTTGCGCTCCGTTTTGGCGACTATCGGATCGAGTACTCGGCCGCTGCTGAGGAGTTCACCCGCGTGGAGGGCTCCCTGCGGTTGCCCGAGAATTCGCATTGGTCCTGCTTTGTTTCAACACGCGGGAACTTTATCTCCGAGGACTCGTACGTGTGGCGCGATGCTGAGGGCGGCCCTCCGGTTCAGACGTCTTTGAGATTTTGTCAGTACGACGGCGAGAATCTGTATCTGATTGACAAGCAGAACAGGAGTTTCGTAAGCGCGAACATCCTCGCCGACAGGATCGAGATCACCGCTGCCGAAGGAGACCCGGTCTATTGCGACAGCCGAGTTCAGGTCACGGCGAAGGATTTTGCCTTCTTCGTTAACGGCAACAGAGTCGCGGGGAAATTCTACGTCGAGGACTTCTGGAGAATCGGCAGGGCTGGTCGCGTGCTGTATTTTGATGGGGGCGGGCGTGTCGTTCTTGTTGACCTCGACACACTTGAGTCAGAGGTGATGGAGAGGGCTTACGCAGAATGCAATGGCAGACTTCTTCTTGTCCGCTGGGATCGGATGGACGATCCTGACCATCCGAACCAGGACTGGATCGCGGTAAATCCGGCAGAGCCGAGCGATCGGCTGGTCGTTGACCTCCACGGCGAGTGTCCCGGTGGGATGATGGTTCTGAGTGACCGCATATTGGCGCATGAGGACACCTTCCTCATCTCGTTTTCGTACGGGGCGTTCGAGTTCGATGCGGACTTTTCCGCAAAGCGGGCGATTATCCGCGAAGTGCCCAAAGGTGTGCTGCTGCCCATCGGCGGCGGCTATGTTCTGGACATCTGGTCAGAAAGCCAGACCCTGTTTTACCGGAACGGGCGAGCAGTTCCTCTCCCGCCGATTTCTTTGCGTCGAAGCTTTGTGGGGATTATCGGGGATGGCGAGTTGTACTCGCAGACTATCGTACGCGATGGTTCCTTGTACGTTCGGTGTGGCTGCAACTTCGTCCGGGTCTGGGAACAATGAAGATGGTCGCAATGTCGCTGCCGTTTGCGCCTGAGCTTGCCCTGGAATGCTATTCCGGGCGAATGGCCACCATCGAAACCGGAGCAGGAAAATGAACTCCATTCGGCACGGGCTCCTTGCCTTGACGCTGCTTGCTGCAGGTATGGCGCTGCTTGTATTCCCGGTGGGCTGTGCCCGGCGAGGCGCCAATCCGGATGTACTGGTGCCCGGTCTGCCCGTTGCGCTGTACAGCAGGATATTCGCGGTGAACGCCGATGAGACGGCATACGCGACTGGCGATGAGTCAGGCATAGTGATCGAGCTGTCGCTTCCGGACCTGAAGTTCAGGACCATGTGGAATCTCGGAGTTCCAGTGCTGGCGCTCTTTCGCGACGCCGACAAGTACATCGCCATAGCTGATAGTGGAATCTACTCGCTGCACGGATCGGAGAAAAAGCGGATTGGGGACATTCCGCAGGGCGACAGGCTGTCTCTTCCTCCTGAGCTGTCGGGCACGAAATGGTCAGTTCCGCTCGTCTGCCGGGATGGCCGCATAATGTGGTTTTTCGAGGCCGACCTGGAAGTGGTGCTTTTCTCTACTGACGTGACGGGGAACAACCCTCGTGGCTACAAGGCCGGGGCCGTGAGCTTTCGCGTCGTTCCCGGAGCTGAGTGGGCTATCGCCATGTTGCGCGGCACCGGGGAAGAATGGTTGGTTACCCCCGATGGCCTTACCGAAGTGGTTGGAGGTGCGTACTTTGTCGCGATGGGTCACCGGGAACTTTCGCTGCAATATGACGATCACCGGCTTATCTATTCGCCCACGGAAAAGAAGTTCACGCGCGTGGATGGCGTGTTGATGTTGCCTCCCCGCCTGATGGCGGCAAAAAACCATGACTGCTTCGCATCCACAAGAGGCTGCTTCATTGGCTCTGGCCATTCAGTCTGGGCTTCGGAGGACGAGCAGATAACGGTTCAAGATACGCTCGAGTATTGCAGGCTGGACGGGGAGAACCTGTATCTGGTGGACAAGCGGAACAACGCCTTTGTCCGCGCGACTATCGGCGGGGACAGGATCGAGAGTATTCCCGCTGACGGCGAGCCGATCTACTTTGACAGCGAGTGCGGGGTGACTTTGAAAGACAAGTCGCTGTACATCAACGGCAGGCCGATCACCGGGCAATTCTCAACAGGGAGTGTGCGCAGGTGCGGCCGTGTGTTGCTGTTGAGATACTGGGTGAACGCGTGCCTCGTTGACCTCGATGCCCTTGTGGCGGAGCAATACGAAATGGGAAGAGTTGTGGGCAATGAAAGCCTTGTGCTGATCGATAAGGAGAGCGAGGGCGGCTATGATTCAAGTGAGCGGACCTGGGTCGCCGTCAATCCAAGGCGGCCAAGCGAAAGGCTGGAGGTGGACATGCACGGCGAGTCCGCTTACAGCACGCTGGTGCTCGATGATCGGATTATCGGGCTTCCGTCCTTGGACTGGCATCCGGGTAGAGGCGATGCTTTTGAATTCGATGTCGATTTCCCATCGAAGCGAGCTACTTTGCTGGACATCCCACACGGCTCGCTGTTCTCGGTCAACGGTCTCTTCCTTGACCCCTGGGTACGGAATCAGGCTCTACTCGACAGCAAGGGTCGGGCCATTCCTCTCCCGGCGTATTGGTTTCGTGACTCCGGCCACGAGGCACTTCTCGATGCCGAACAATTCGATCTTACGCTGATCAGCCATAAGGGCTCGCAGTACATCCGGTGCGGCTGCAACTTCGTCAGGATTGGGGAGTGATGGGCTTGGACCGAAAGTTCTTTTGTGGCGTCCAACAATATTAGCGGGGTGCTGGACATTCACAGGTCTACAAATCGGGAGAACGGCATTGAACGGACACAGGCATGGTCTGGCTCTGGTCACACTGCTTTCGGCAATTGCTTCCATCCTGATCTTCCCGACCGGCTGTGCCCGGCACGGCGTGACGCAGAACATAGGCGCGGGCTCAGGGCGGGACGTGCTGATTCCGGGGCTGCCAGTAACACTCCTCAGCGACAAGTGGGCGGTGAACGCGGACGAGACGGCATATGCGGTTGGTGGGGAATCCGGTGTCGTGGTCGAGTTGTCGTTGCCTTCCTGCCAGTACAGATCGATGTGGAACCTCGGAGAGCTTGTCTATGCGATTTTCAGCGATGGGGACAGGTATGTCGCTGTCGTTCCCAGCGGCATCTACTCGCTTCGCGGCGCAGAGAAGAAGCGGATCGGCGCAATACCGGAAGGTGATAAGCTGCGGCTTCCTCCAGAGCTGTCCGGCGCCAGAAGGTCATTACCACTTTCCTGCCGGAACGGCAGGATTTTGTGGCACGCGTACGGTGGCCTCAAGAAGCAGACGGTCGTGTTTTCAACAGATTGCGAGGGAAGAGATCCGCGCGGCTTCGAGATTGAAGAATTGCGCTTGCGCGTTGCCCCCGGGGCGGAATGGGTGATGGCCAGATCCCCATCAACTCAGCAGGAATGGCTGGTTACCCCTGACGGTTTGATTGAGACCGAGAAGGGCGGCACAATCGCCGCACTGGGGCACAATAGCGTCGCGCTGCTTCACGACGTGTACCGGTGGGAGTATTCATCTGCCGACAGGAAGTTCACTCGTGTGGATGGTGCCTTTTGGGCTCCCTCCGAGATTAGGCCGTACGACTTCTTGGACACCTTTGTCTCCAAGAAAGGCTATTTCATTGATGGGTCATCGGCCGTGTGGAGCACCATAAAGGATCTACCTCAGCCTCAGGAGTCTCTCAGATTCAGTAGCTGCGACGGGGAAAGCCTGTTCGTCAAAGACACGCGTGAACGGAACTTCCAGAGGGCGGATTTTGCGAGCGGGCGGGTCTCGGTCATCGCGTCTGAAGGCTACCCTCTGTACTGCGATTCGCAGATTCGGGTGACCTGCGACGACAAGGGCCTCGTAGTGGTCAACGGCAAGGAAGTCCGTGGGCCTCTTCCTGCTGCCGATGGTTACTGGGTAAGGAGGGCGGGTCGCATCCTGTATCTTCAGGGAAAGCACTCCCTGCTGATTGACCTGGACAACCTGGCGTCAGAGATTGTGAAATCGCAGTGGATGGTGGGAAATGATCGCGTTCTCCTGGTGAAGATGGAACTGGAGGAAGGCAAGAGCAGCGGCTTCGATGGGCAGTGGGTTGCAGTGAATCCAGCGTGTCCGAGCCAGAGACTGACCGTGGAGGGCGGGCTCTATGTCTCGCATCCGGTCCCTCCCGGGCCTTTGCTTTTCGATAAGCATCGGAAGATGGGCCCCGTCGGCCAGTGGCTTGACGACATCCTGGTGCTGGATGATCGCATTGTAGGATTTCGCATGAACATGAATATGTCCCTTGTCGATGAGGCATTCGAGTTCGATGTGGATTTCGCGGCCAAGCGCGCTGTCTTACGCAAGATCCCTGCTGATACGCTTTTCCCCCTCGCAGGTGGGCTATCCCTCAATATCTGGGCTCGCAATCAGGAAATCCTCGGAAGAAGGGGCCAAGCCATTGGGCTTCCCGACATCTTTCGCAAGGGATCCGGCCTGCTGGAAGACGGGAGGGCTTCCGAGTTCAACACTATGCTGATTGCCTATAAGGGCTCGCAGTACATCCGGTGCGGCTGCAACTTCGTCAGGATTGGGGAGTAGTGGGCTTGGACCGAAAGTCCTTTCGTAGCGTCCAACAATTTAGCGGGGTGCTGGACATTCACAGGTCAACAAATCGGGAGAACGGCAATGAACGGATACAGGCATGGTCTGGCTCTGGTCACACTGCTTTCGGCAATTGCTTCCATCCTGGTCTTTCCGACAGGGGATGCGAACGGGGGTGACGGACGGGACGTCTTGATTTCGGGACTTCCCGTGTCGCTGCGCAGCTACACATTTGCCGTGAATGCCGACGAGACCGCGTATGCGATCGGAGGGGAGTCCGGCATCGTTGTTGAACTCGCGCTTCCATCGCGCAAGTTCAAGCGTGTGTGGAGGCTCGGGGAAAGGATATACAAGATCTTTCGCGATGCAGACAAGTATGTCGTGGTCGCTGAGAAAAACATCTACTTGCTGGAGGGTGCCGAGGCAAAGAAAATCGGCACGGACCCTGCGGTGGCTGCTCTCACCATTCCGCCGCAGGTTGGGGGAACCAGAATCTCCTATCCCCTTGCATGTCGGGATGGCAGGATAATCTGGTCTGCCAAGACGGGAAACGAGAACCAAACGGCGATCTTCTCGACGGATGTTTCGGGCGGCGCCGCGACCGTCTGCTACAGGGGTGTAGCCATGAACTGTCGCGTGGCGCCCGGGGGTGAATGGGCTTTGGCCGGTTTGGGTGAGGAGCACCCGGAGTGGCTGATAACCCCGGAAGGTCTGACCGAGGTAGATCGGGGTGGTGCCCTGGTCGGGTTAGGGCATACCGGATTTGCGCTGCAGTTTGACAAATACAGGCTCGTTTACTCGGCTGCGGAGAAGAAATTCACGCGCGTAGAAGGCGTTCTGCCAATTTTTGCCGATGCAGGGGCCGCGTACAGAGACATGTATGTCTCCGGGAACGGGTACTTCATCACCAAGGATTCATGGGTGGTGACAGTGCCGGTTTCTGATAAAATCAGACTCTGCGCGGGTGACGACCTGGATCTCTTTCTCGTTGACGAACGAAGCAGGAGCTTTGTCCGCGCCAATGTAGAGACCGACAAGCTGGAGGTTACGTCAGCCGACGGCATCCCACTGCACTATGACGCGCAGATCCGGGTGGCCACAAAGGACCAGGACCTTTACATCAACGACAAGGAGGTGAAATTGCCTCTTCCTCTAAAGGGCGACTTCACAGTCAGAAGGGCAGGCGGCATCCTGTGTGTTCTGGGAAAAATGACTTACTATCTGATTGACATCGCCACCCTCTCGGCAGAGCTTGTCTACATGAACCCGTCCGAACGGCTCGGTCAGGAAATTGAGCGCAATCTGCCAAATGTGCAGGCAGATACATATGCGGTCCCGGTGGGTGGAAACGGTCATCTGTGCCTGATCAAAACACAGGCAATGGCGAAAGGGGGAGCCCCCAACCAGCAATGGATTGCTGTCAATCCGAGGCAGATGAGCGAGAAGCTGGTTGTGGAAATGAATGGCAAATGGCTTGCGGAGTTACTGATACTGGATGATCGCATAGTCGCGTTTCGCAGAGATAAGTACAAGACCGTCATCGAGGCGTTCGAGTTCGTTGTGGATTTTGCGGCGAAGAGTGCAACCTTGCGCGAGATCCCCAAGGCGACGCCGGTGCCTTTTGCAGGGAAGTTTGCCCTCGATATCTGGTCACGCGGCCAACCGCTTCTTTCTGAGGCGGGGCGGGAAGTTCCCGTTCCTCCGGTCTGTTCCCAGGGAGAGGGCCTGATGGACGCCATGTACTCCTCTCTCTACCTCCCGATCATAATTACCTGCAAGGGCTCGCACTACATCCGGTGCGGCTGCAACTATGTCAGGATTGTGGAGTAGTGGTAGAATTGAGTGAGAATGCGCTGTCAGTTCTTCCGTCCGGGGATCATCTGCTGGTGAGCGCCGTGTAATCATGAAAGCCCTTCGCCTGTTCTTCTGTTTCGTTCCGGTACTGCTCTTCGCGGCCACGGCGAACTGGCCAGGTGCTGAGACCCCGGCCGCCTCTCCCTCTCCTGCTGCGACCGGAACCGAGGATATCGAGGGCAGGGCGAACAGTATCAAGGACTCGCTCAACGAGGCAATCCTCTCCGCGAACAACGGCGGATTCAAGCAAAGCGACCAGGAAAAAACGACAATCAAAGAGGCTTGGGAGTGCCGGAGCAAAATACCTGCCGCACTGAAGAAGCTGAAAGCTGCGTTAGCCGCCGTGGAATGGGAGAAAGAGTTGAGGGATAAGAGCAAGGTCAAGGATCTGGAAGCGGATGTCGTTGCCGCGAAGCTGAAAATTGCGACGTTGCTTGCTGCGGCAGACGGCTATTTCAAGGCAGTGAACAGCATTCTCAAATCCCACGGCAAGGCCGAAATATCGCCAAGGCCAATCCGCATCCCGAAACCATCGAGTTCGATCAGTCCGACTGCATCGGCTTCCGCCTCCAATGCGATTTCATCGCCCCTCAACTCCGGGGAAAGCCCTTCGTCGGCTACATCAGCTTCTCCCGTCGTAATCACGTTGCCACCGTCTGCTTTTCCGACGAAGTCGATTTCGCCGCCATCTCCGCAGACGACGGAGTGAGAAAGAGAGAAAGAAGGCCGGTGGCCGGTGGGGAGATTGATGAATGCGGATTGAGGATTGATGAATAAGAGATGCGACGGGCGCCAGCAAAAACTGAAAGCCAACAGCCCGGGCGAATGCCCAGCATCCCCTTGAAGGGTGACAACCCAGCTCTCGCTTGAAGGCGCGCATGGGTATCGCCCCTACATAAGATGCCGCCCTTTCGGTTATTCTTATTTTCCGCTACGCGCAGCGGTTACCACTTCGCGAGCCACTTCTTCCACAGTTCGAATACTTCCGCGGCGCTTTTGCCGTACGCGGCCTTGAAGGCTGCATCCTGCTTCTCATATGCGTGGTCGCGGCCGGAAAGACCGGAGAGCAGCGTCTTGAAGCGTTCGATGAACTCCTTCTTGGTCTCCTTCTTCTGGCCCTCGCCCATCAGGTAGCAGACCAATCCCCAGGATTCGGCCATCCCTTCCCAGGGGATATTCGTTATCTTGTACTGAGAGAGGGTGTCCATCGGGATCAGCCCGTTCCATTTGCGGTTGACGTCGTCGTATGTCGAGGGCTTCATCGCCGCTTCTTTCAGCTTGCCCTTCCAAGAGCCCGAGTCCTGCCAGTCGGCGTCGACCATTTTCCCGTGGCCATACTCGATACAGTGCGTCAGGGTCTGGTTCTTCGTTCGATACTCGAGATACTTGGCAAAGCCCTCATTGGCCCAATGGGGTAGTTCGGTGGCGCCCACACCGCGAAGAAAGTCGTGCCCGAACGAATGCACGAGGCTGCAATGAGTTGAGATTTCCTCGTTCCAGTAAATCAACCTGCCGTGGGGGTAGCGCCCGCTGATGTCACAGGACTGGCAACTCTTAAGCAGCGCTTTGCCGCCCATATCCTTGGTTCCGCCACCGTTCTCCCAGTACCAGTCAATGACGCGGTCGTATTCTTCCTTGCTGGAGACCAGGTACACCGTACGCGGGGCAGAGCGCCAGCGCGTGTCCCACATCGATCCCATTTCATCGTCGCTTGCAGGTTCGTCAAAAGTGACAGGCTGCCTCGCGACCTGCGCGGGAGTAAGGAATCCCCAATCAACGGCGAAGATATCCCAGGCCTGCTCCTGCGCGTCAATGACCCCGTGCCACACGCCGTGCGGCATATTGGTCACGAGCCTGGTATGAACGCCCTCGGAGTAGCCGAAGCTGAAATGCAATTCGCTCTTGAAAAAATCGTACATTGCGGCGTTCTCGCGATACATCGCAATGGTGGACGCCTTTTCCTGCCAAAGCGGGGCCATTCCAGGCAGGTCCTGACAGGACTGGCAGATGTCCCAGCCGCCGATGAGCATGCTGCAGCTCTTGCCAGAAGCCTTCACATCGCAGTACATAATGTACTGTTTGCTCTTCCCTTTGCGGTAGACCTTCTGAGGACTGACTCTGCCTGTTCCGTTGCAGACCTTGCACTCGGGGTCGCCGTACAGTGGCTCGCCAGCAGGAGTCGCCTCGGGAGACGGGGAGGCTTTGGGTTTTTCCTCGGCGTTCGACGGCGCCACGCAGAGCATTGCGGCCACAACGGCGCATAGTATGGTTAAGCGGATTAATCTCAACGCTTTTCCTCCAAGGGAGTTATCTTCTCGACAACAAGCGCCTGTAACGATGCGGTTGAACCGAAGGGCCAATCCTTAACCGGCAGGCCGGTTGTCTTCATAATTGTATCCCGAACTACATCGGCCGCCGCAAAATCGCGTGTATTCCTGAGCGAGTACCTGCGGGCAAGGGCGAACGCCAGCGGGTCGGCCCCGAGCGGGTCGTGGCCAGCGGCGATCAGGGCATCGGCAAGGGCTGCGTGGTTGTACTCCACTTCTCCCCGGTAGAATCCGATGACGGATAGCAGCTTCTCGAGCAGTGCGACGCCGTCAGCGAGGAGTTGCGTGTTGACTCCCGGCGCCTTTGGCACAGCACCCGTCTTCACGTAGCCAAAAACATCCTGGGCGAGCTCAAACAAAACCGCGAGCCCCGCCGAGGAATTGAAATCGTCGTCCATCGCCTCCTGGAAACGGCCTTCTGCGGTCTCCATCGAGGCAGCCAGCTTCTTCCCGGCCTTATTGGGCTCGCAGTCGGAGTGCGGCAGGTTGTCCAGAAGCACATGCGCGTCCGCAACGGCTTCGTTCAGCCTTCCCAGCGCGGCCTTGGACTCGTTGAGCATATCGGCGTCGAAGTTCTGCGGGCTGCGGTAGTGCGTGCGAAGGAAGAACATCCGCAGCGCAGCCGCGCCCCAACGGGGCAGGGCATCTTCGAGGGTGATGAAGTTGCCCAGTGACTTGGACATCTTCTCGTCGTCGATGTTAATGAATCCGTTGTGCATCCAGTACCTGGCCATCGGACGGCCCGTGAAGCACTGCGACTGCGCGATCTCGTTGGTGTGGTGCGGGAAGATCAGGTCCTGCCCGCCGCCATGGATGTCAAAGGTCTCGCCAAGGTAGAAGCCGGACATCGCCGAGCACTCGATGTGCCATCCGGGTCTGCCTTTTCCCCAGGGGGAATCCCAGCTTGGTTCGCCGGGCTTGGCGGATTTCCAGAGCGCGAAATCGTTGTGGCTGCGCTTCTCATCGCTGGATGCGACGCGGCTGACAGTATCGGAGTCAAGCCGCGATTTGGCAACCAGGGCCCCGTACTCGGGGAAGGTTGCGACCTCAAAGTACACATCGCCCGATGGCGTAACGTAGGCGTGGCCCTTGCGAACAAGGGTCTCGACGATCTCGAGCATCCGAGGAATGAACTCCGAGGCTCGCGGGTAGTGGTCGGCGCGCCTGATCCCCAGGGCATCCATCATCCGGAAGTACTCTGCGGTATAGAAGACCGTAAGCTCGCGCCAGTCGCGGTTCTCGCGCTGCGCGCGGTCGATTATCTTGTCGTCGATGTCGGTGAAATTCTGCGCAGTGGTAACATCGTAGCCGCGATACGTAAGGTACCGGCGGATAAGGTCGAAGCTGACGTAGCACCGGGCATGGCCGACGTGTACGGTGTTGTACACCGTGACGCCGCAGACGTACATTCCCACCCGTGGCGGGTGAAGGGGCTCGAACGGTTCGATGCGGTTTCCGAGAGTGTTGAAGACCTTAAGCACGGGGCACCTTTACTTTGGGGGAACCCAAATATAATCGCAGAGGCATTTTACCGCATTTTGCCGTAGTCAAAAGCCGGAGAGGCGATGGGCGATTTTCTTCTTGGACTGAAGCAGGTGCCGTTCGACAAGGGGCATCTTACCTTCACGTACAATCCCCCGGCCGAAGTCATCTTCCTGGCGGTCCTCGTCTTTGCCCTCCTGTCATGGTTCACCTACCGTCGCCACCACAATGCAGCGTCGCTGGCATCCCGGTTGGGCCTGGCCCTGCTGCGGACGCTTGCACTTGTTCTGGTGTTCATGTGCGCGCTGGGCCCCAAGTGGACGTCTGCCGAGACCTCCAACCGTGCGAGTTCCATCGCAGTACTTGTGGATGTCAGCGCCAGTATGGATCGCGTTGACTCCAACAAGAGCGAGGAGCAGGCCCGCGCCGATGCGTGGGCCGCAGGTCTGACAGCGTCGCCTGCCACGGAACCCGGGGTGGATGCACGGTCACAGGCCGACCGCCTGAGCCGTTCGGCGCTGGTGGCGCGGATTCTGGCCAATCCCCAACTGGCTCTTGGCACCAGGTTGGCGAAGGATTTCACAGTCCGTCCGTATGAATTTGCCAATATCGTGCGCGAGCAGGGCACACAGGCGGAGGGCTTTGACCGCGACAGCACGGCGTTGGGCGGCGCAATCCGCGATACCGTTTCGCGCATCGGGTCAGGCAATCCGGTCGCGATCCTGCTGTTTTCCGACGGCGGATTCAACTACGGCACGCACCCCATAGCCGCAGCCCGGGCCGCCCGCAAAGTTGGTTTGCCGGTGTTCGTAGTGGGCGTGGGAGGCACGCTTCCGGCCAAGGACATCGTCCTCGACGCGGTTGACTGCAAGGAGACGGTATTCAAGGGCGACGAGATAGTGTTTTCAACAACCGCTTCGGCGCGCGGGTACGACGGGTTCAAGACCACGGTCAGCTTCTATAAGGGCGGCGCGGCGGTCGAGCAGCGTGAGATCAACCTGCCCGCGGACGGCCGAAAGGTGCCCATCGAGTTCCGCTTCAAGCCCACCGAGAAGGGCGAATACACCTTCACCGTCTCGATTCCCGTCGAGGAGCACGAAGTAACGGGCGACAACAACAGCCGCACCGTGGTGGTCAGGGCGGTTGACGAGAAGATCAAGGTCCTGTACGCGTCCGGCAGCGCCAACTGGGAATACCGGCACCTGCGCAACGCTCTTTTGCGCGACTCCTCCGTTGCCTGTTCGCTCCTCCTGCAGCGCGGAGACGGCACCTGGTTTTTTGAGGGCGGAATCGAGATCCGGGGCTTCCCGTCCACGCCCGCCGAGATTTCCAGGTACGATGTGGTCATATTGCAGGATGTCGCGCTGACCGGATTCATCGGTTCGGACGCGCTGTCGGCGCTCGACCGCTTTGTTGGCGAAGGCGGAGGCGGCCTGATCTACGTGGCTGGCGAGATGAACGGCACAGCCCCCCTTGCCGGGACTCCCCTTGCCAGCATCCTCCCCGTCAGGCCAAGTTCCGTGCGCACCTCGCCGGAGACCTGTCCGGCCTTCCGGCCAAGATTGACTATCGAGGGCGAGAAGCACCCCGCCTTCAGGTTTGCCCTCGAGGAAGAAGAGAACCGCAAGATATGGAACGCGCTCCCCGGCATCCAATGGTACTACCCGGTGGGCGAGGTAAAGCCAGGCGCCGAGGTACTCTTGGAACACCCCTCAGCTACGTTTGACGGCAAGCCCGTCCCTCTGGCCGTGCAGGCGTACTACGGGGGAGGGCGCGTGTATTTCAGCGCCATCGATTCGTTCTGGCGCTGGCGCTACGAGGTCGGTGACCGGTACTTCTACCGCTACTGGAGCCAGCTAATTCGGTTCTGCGCAACCGAGCGCATCCTCGGCGGCGGCAGCAGGCTTTCGATTGCCACCGATCTGGCGGAATACCGGCCGGGCTCGGTTGTCCGGGTTACCGCCCGCGCGCTGGACAAGGAGTTCAAGCCCATCCCCGCGCCGCAACTCGATTGCGTGATCTCCGGGCCGGATGGCGGGAACGCATCGGTTGCCCTCACGCGCGAGCAGGGCCGCGGCACTGCATTCAGTGGCGAGTACCAGCCAATGGTGCCCGGCAAGTACACTCTGCGGGTGCTGTACGACGGCGCATCGGCGGAGAGGACATTTGAGGTCAAGTTCGTGTCGCCCGAGCAGGCGAGCCTCACGCAGAACGTGGACCTGCTGAAACTGATAGCAGCCGAATCGGGAGGACAGTATTTCTCGACGGCCGACCTGGCGGGCCTTTTTGACGCCATCCCCCGGCGCAACGCCACCGACGAGCGCACCATCTCCGAGAGCCTGCTTGCCGCGCCCCTGATCTACCTTGCCCTTATCCTGCTGCTTGCTTGTGAATGGGTCTGGCGGCGTATGATAAGATTGATGTAGGGGAGAAGATGAAGTTGACGCGCTTTGGGCTTGTGTGTGCCGGACTTCTGATTATGACAGCATTTGCTGTGGGGGAGGAGGCGAAGCCAGAGGAAATGGCATATCCGGAACTGGGATTCAAGTTCACCGTGCCGGAAGGGGCGTTGATGCGGATCGACGAGCTATCCCGGATGCCCAAAGGAGAATGGAAGGACTGCATCTTCACGTTCTTCATTTGCGATTGGCCCGGTGACTTCGCGAGCCTCCTCGACAAATTCGACGCTCAGATGCTTTTGGTTGGATGTGAGAAAGAGCACGCGGTCGAACGAGTGGGGCCGAATTCGGTGGTGACCGAGGTGTGCTATCACGTGCCCAAGTACGGCGACAGAGAGAAGGAGAAGGCCGGCTTTCTATACGTGTTTCCGCTTGCCCAGGGAGCGCACAGATACCTGTACGTTTACCTATTGGCGCCCTGGCCGCTAAAAGATCAGGACAAGTACTACGAAGTCGCGCGCAACGTGACCGTCTGGGATGCCCTGAAAGACAAGATCCCACCCGCCAACCATCTGGTTTTCAAGGAGAAGGGATTGGGGATAACGACACCGTGGTTCTGGAAGCCTGAAAAAGACGCGCGGGACGCGCTTGTCGAGTACGTCGTCTTTCACAGCAAAGGGTTACCGAATTCGGTCGACCTGTATACGTTGCCGTGTGCCGAGGCCGATCTGAAGAAGGCCGTGGAGGCCGAGTTAGAGGCGAAGAAGAAAGCGGAGGGCTGGAAACTTGAGGTCTGCGAGCCCGTCAAAATGGGCGCCAACGATGCCCTCGATGTAGAGATGACATATAGAGGCGGCGACATTCGATGGATGGAGCGCTGGGTCTGCATGTTGAATCGTGGGATGTTGGTGAAAGCCGTCTTCAAGGCCCCGCAGGAATGCGAGACCAAGGGGATGCGTGATTTTCTGGATATGTGCGCGTCGATCGAATTGCTCGAGCCCGAGAAGAAAGAAGCCCCGCCGCCCGAAGAGAAGAAGGAATAGCGGGAAGGCCTCCTACGGAACGATGACGGCCGCGCCCTTGAAATTGCCCGCGCGCAGGTCGGCCAGCGCCTCGTTGGCGCGCTCGAGCGGATAGGATGTAACTTCTGTTCTGATTGGCACATGGGGCGCGATGCGCAGGAACTCCTCGCCGTCGCGGCGCGTCAGGTTGGCCACGCTTCTCACGACCCTTTCACCCCATAGCAGCGAATACGAAAACGACGGGATATCCGACATATGGATGCCCGCGCAGACAACAACTCCGCCTTTTCTGACGGCCTTCAGCGCGGCGGGGACAAGCTCGCCAGCGGGGGCGAATATTATCGCCGCATCAAGTGGAATGGGTGGGGGCTCGTCCGAGTATCCCGCCCATACTGCCCCCATCTTCATCGCGAACTCGCGCGAAGCATCGTCGCCCCTGCGTGCAAAGGAATAAACCTCGCGGTGATCGTGGCGAGCCACCTGGGCAAGGATGTGCGCGGCCGCGCCAAAGCCGAAGAAGCCAATGCGGTGCGCGGCCCCGGTCATCGTGTAAGCGCGATAGCCAATCAGACCGGCGCAGAGCAGGGGAGCAGCCTGCAGGTCCGGGAAATCGTCGGGGATCGGAAAGCAGAATCGCAGGTCGGCGCGCGCGTACTCGGCGAAGCCGCCGTTAAGGGTGTAGCCGGTGTACTGCGCATTGTCGCACAGGTTTTCGCGCCCTTCGCGACAGTAAATGCAGGCGCCGCAACTTCCACCCAGCCAGGGCACTCCCATCCGGCTTCCGACGAGAGCGGGATTCACACCCTCGCCCACGCCGACGACGCGGCCGACAATCTGGTGACCGGGGATCAGGGGAAGCACGGGGCTGTCGAGCTCGCCGTCAATGATATGCAGATCCGTGCGGCAGATGCCGCAGGCTGCAACCTTCAGGAGTATGTGTCCGGGGATTAAGACCGGCACGGGTACATCCGCGAGCCTCATCGGTTCGCGTGCTGCGCCAAGAACCATTGCGCGCATGGCAGGGCCTATCTTGCGGCTTTGCCGCGGCAGGCGATGTAAACAGTGCGGTAGAAGGTGAAGCCCGCCCTGACAATAGCCCCTGCGTTGTGCGAGGTCGCGGTGGTATTCCGCGCACCTCTTCCGCCGGGGGCTGCGGTAAAGGATTGCAGGTCGGACGTGGTGAACTTGATCCACTCGCTGTCGATCAGCAGGTACGACTGCATGTCGTCGGCATTCGGAGGAAAGCCGTCGGTGATGTCAACGTTGATGGCGGATGAGTTGGCGTCCAGCGTGGAGGTCAGCACGGTGCGCATTCCGTCGTTGGGGATGATTGTCAGCGTCACCGCGATGCGCTCCATCATTATGTCGTCCCACGGCGCCAGCAGCGAGTTCATCGTGTACAGCTTGAAGCTCGACAGGTCGCCGCGCGTCGAATCCCAACTTGGCAGCCCGTAGTTCACCTCGTCAGGGGTGAATGTGACGTTCTCATCCACAAGAGAACCCATGTCGGGGAAGAAGCGGACCTCGAAGAATCCCACGTTCGACGCGAAGAACGTCCCCGGCTGCGGACGCTTGGTGAAAAGCGACTCGGGCCCGCCCACCCCGTCGCGCTGGGTGCGGCAGATGTTCAACGGGAATGCTCCGGCGGTGGCGTCTACGTTCCATGCGATCTCGCGCAGGCCAAGGTCGGTTCTCGATTCGAGCGGGTTGCGGCTGGATGCTACGAATATGAGGCTCGTGTTGCCCGTCGCGTCCTTATTGCCCAGGAAGCGGACATCCACGTTCTCATTGCGGTCGCCCGGCGCCAGGAAGGCCTGAGACACGTCAGACTCGAACTGCCCCAGAATGGCCATTCCGGAAGAGTACGAAGCGGTACGCGCACGATTTATGCTGTAGGCCGAAATCGCGTAGTTCATAAAGCTCGCAAGAGCCGCTCCCAGGATCAGGAACACGGTCATTGCGACGAGCATTTCCATGACGGTGAAACCGTCAGTAGATGCTCTTGGTGGACCAGAGTACCTGGGTAGGTTGTTCATAGTACATCCTGAAGAACTTCAGTTGTGCGCACTCCTTCCAATCGTCGCCGGAGTATGCACCGGATTTCCATTCGAAGAAAATCCTGAACTCGACGGAGTTCGCGGGGAAGTAGTCATAGTTGGAACTGCCATCCGAGGCGTTTATCCGGATCTTGCCAGCGGGTGGCGATTTGAATTCGCGCAACGTATCCACGTCCGTGCCCGGGTCCGTTTCCCATGCGGCGCTCTTGTCCACACGCATCAGGATGCGCACTCCAAGCTTGTCGTAGCGCTGAGGCTGTTCGTCCCACTCCACGGCCTTGATTCGCATTCCCCCCTTCATCTGCTGTACCGCGAGATAATGGAGGAACGGCGAGTTGGACAGCGGCATGCTGCGGTCGAGATAGCGCGTGGGCAGCATTGTAATCACGTCGCCGTCCACGTGGGTGTTCTTTGTTGTCCCGAAGCTTCCGTGCGCCATCAGCCGCCACTGCTTCATGTCCGTAAGGTCGGGGTCGTTGTCCGCGCCAAGCACCTCGAGGTCACGGCGCGCGCTCGTCCCGACTTCGAATGCGAATCCGATCGCGGTGTCGCGCATCCAGTCGGGCATCGAGTCGAACGTAACCACATCGCCATCGGGCGAGATGGAGTCTTTCAACTTCGAGCCCATCGGGTGCCGCAGGCACATCATCCGCGCGCCTTCCTGGAAATCACCACGGGCGGCTCCGTTAGGGTTGATATCCTGCGGAGTTGTTGCTTTTGTTGTCCAGAGCGCTCCACGCTTGTCAAAAGTCACCTCGGTCGATACCAGCGCAGCATAGATGAAGCTCTGGTTCTCATTGATCACGTCCAGCTTGTTGGCGCCCAGAGGGGCGTAGGTATGGTCAATCATCCAGAACAACTGGCAGCCGTTGAAGGCGTTCGCGCTGAGTGACGAGTAGTAATACACCGCGTGGAAGTATGACATCCGCGTGCTCACTGCGCCGGAATAGCGGTCGTTCGACTTTGACAAGTAGTTGCCGTTGACGAGGATGTATCCTTTTTCCGGGAAGCCCTGTGTTGACGCGGCGGGCACCGAATTGGTGAAGTCATTCTCGCCCTTTATAAGCTTGACCTGCGTAACCGGCGGCGGGTCGGGGTTGGTGTCGGTGGGGGTCATAAAGACGACCTCATCCCACTGGTTGACGGCCTGGCCCGACCACTGCGTAAGCTTGTTCTCGCACAGGACAAAGCACTTGCCCCACATCGGCGAAGGCGGCGTGTAACCGGCCATTGCCTGGCCCCGCGCCACGATGGGGGTCCAGAAATCTGAGATCACGAGGTGCCTGTCGCCGCCCGCGGCTGAAGAATACCGCCCGTAGTAGATCTCGTACGGCTGGTACTCGGGGTTCTTGTTCGCAGTGCCATCGGTGCTCTTGGCGATGATCTTTATCTCGTCAATCGAGCCCTTGAACTGGCGCGAGCCCAGTGAATCGGTGCCGACGTAGAACTTGTCGGGCCGCACCGTGGGCAGTTCGCCGCTGGGGAAAACCAGCACGCGGCTGTAAAGGCGCTGGCCGTTGGACCCCAGCACGTAGTAGGGCTTGCTTACGGTGGTCTCGAAGGCGGTCATCCCGCCGTACCTGGCGATGACGGTGTGCAGTTCCTTCTGCTGGTTGTTGTCTATGATCGTGCCCTGCTGATTGAGCGAGAGGTTCCAGTCAGTGTCGAACATCTGGATGAGCGTCTGGCCCGACCCGTGCGCGGTGGAATTCGTCGAGCCGTTCAGCGCCCTGCCGTAGACCGTGAAGTCGCCGCTGCTGCCGCCGCCGCCGCTGGTGAAAGTGCTGGTGTAGAACGGATTCAGGATGAAGCACTGCTTGCCGTCAAAGCTCATCTTGCCCATATAGGCGAATACTTCGGCCTGCGCCGCGCCCGTCGGTAGGGCGAAGAACCCGGCATCGGGGTAGTCGCCGACGTTTCCACTGATGGGGATATTGAGAAGCTGTAACGTTCCGCCTGCCGTTATCGCCGAGGGAGTACCAACCCTCACGGTCTGAACGCCGCCGGTGGTCCTGATAGAAAAACTGAGGGTTGGTGAGAAGTCGGGGTTCAGGAATGCGTTGTCTTCTTTGCCGTCATAAGTGCAGTACATGAAGTTGTTTCCGCCGTGCGACCAGATAAGCAGGCCCTTGTCAGGGAAGCCTGAAGTCCCCTCGACAACCACAATCTTGTCAGTGGGCATCGGATCGAGCTTTTGCGCGGTCACCGTGAACCCATTGCCCAAATCGCACACGGGGACAACCGCTGCCAGCTTGCATTTGCCTGCAAAAAGGTCGCCCGGTATCGTGACCATCTGCGCCGTTCCGGGCCCGCTGCCATTTGCGCCTGCGCCGCCATTGAGCATCTGCGGCGGAATGCCCAGCTCGTAGTCAATCAGGGAACAGGTCCTGCCGTTAGTCAACTGCGCTGCCGTGACGGTGGGGTTGGCCACGCCGTTGACGCCCCAGTTCTTGCTGAAGTACCCTGTAAGCTTCTTGTTGTCAACAAAGACCGCCATGCAGTTGTTCCACGTCTTGTAGCATACTATCCGGATGTGATAGCTTCCGCCGGGGAGCCACTGCACATAGCTGTTGGCGTCAGGCAGCGGAACAACGTAGTTGGCGCAGTCTTCAAGCAGGTCAGCGTCGGCGATAGTGAATGTCAAG
>JBAZOJ010000033.1:0-21822 GCA_041648755.1 Candidatus Brocadiia bacterium | reverse complement strand
CATGGAGGATGCGGTTTCCAGTTAGCGGATGCTGCACCACCCAGAGTTCGAACACGCCCTGTTCCGGTATTGGCACCTCATCGTCCTGTGCGGCAGCGTGCCCGACTTTGGAGAGTACTCCGCTCTGGTCACATAAACCTATGGTTTGGCACCACAACATGATGTTCGCGCCGCCAATATCGGACACACCGGGGAGAGCCTTCTGCACAACAGGAACGGTGATGGTGCCTCCACTTTCCAACGCCCCACGGCACAGCAACCCCAATTCGGGTCGCTTCTCCAGCCACGCCATTTCCGAGAACACAGCATAGCGGTACACACTCGCATCAGAAAGAAGCTCACATCT
Organism: Candidatus Brocadiia bacterium; assembly: GCA_041648755.1. Lineage (GTDB taxonomy): Bacteria > Planctomycetota > B143-G9 > B143-G9 > B143-G9 > JBAZOJ01. The sequence continues at coordinate 21,476 of JBAZOJ010000033.1, read as the reverse complement.
CATAGCGGGTTCCCTCTCCGGACGCGTTGCCCTATCGTGGGGGTGCTGCTGACAAGGTCCACAAGCTCGGGCACACGACACTCCGCGAAGTAACTTCCCTTGCCGATAACGATCAACTGTTGTCGCGCCCGTGTCAACGCTACGTTGAGTCGATTTACGCTGTCCAAGAAGCCGACGCGCCCTGTATTGCGCATCGACAACAGTACAAGGTCTGCCTCTCGTCCTTGAAATCTATCGACCACACCGCAAACAATCTCGATTCGTTGCCTGCCGTCGACCTCGATTGGGAACCGCGTCTTGCGGCGTTCGCCAGTCAGTTCTTGCAGGAGTTTGCTGATGGCCTGCTCCTGTTTCAGGTAAAAGCACAGGCAAGCAGCTTCCCAGTAGTTGGGAATGGCGCGATTTGGCGGTCCTTTGCGCTTTGCCCAAGCGATGAAATTCACCAGAATCTCACGCATGCGAGCAATCTCGGCCTCGTTGGTGCCACGATACTCATGGCCGTCCACATCCCACCACACCCGCCTGCTCGGCAGATCAGGGAGAAAGTCCCATGATAGTTCCGCATCGCGCGCCGGGATCGTGTTAGCATCCTGAAGGGCAGCACCACGGTACATCACCTTGCGAGGGAACTCAGCAATCGCTGGATTCATGCGGTGTTGAAAGCTAAGCTGACCAAAACGGATCGAGAATGCACATGAAAGCCGCTGCGCCTGATCTCCCGATATTTCGCCCCGCAGACATTCCGCCCTGAACCCCACTGTCAAGGCACTTCGGCGCGATGAGCGATCCTTACCAATCCCTTCCTGAATGACCTCCAGCAAGCTCGGGAGGCCGATGTCCTCTACTTCAGCTACGGCCTCCTCCACTTTCGGGCGCAATGTCGGGTTAGACGGGAGCAGAGCATCAACATCCTGTCGGCGGTGATTCCGTTCGTTCTGATCTTGATTGCGTCGCAACTCATGAATCCGAATGAGCCTCCAAGCGACCTCGCCCGCCCAGTTGTGTCGGCTAAGCCAATCTACTTCGCGTTTGCGGAGGGCGTCGAATGTGTCGACCCTGGTGCCGCGCTCGTGAAGCACGCGCGGCAGCCGACGTTCAGCAACCCAAGCGTTCTGCCGGAACAGAAAGGGCGATCTCTCGTCCATCGAGTCCGACCCCTGCGAAAGGTCTTGCACAGCGAGGAGATTACCTGGCAGGTACTCGGCAACATCCTTCAGCAGATCGTCTTCGACCAGAACCCAAGTCGCCGCGCATAGCAGCAGTGCTCTGGGCTCGCCTCGCCAAATCTCATTCAATGTAACTTCGGAGACGGGTGACATCGCTCGCCCATGCTCCTTCACAACCCGAACAGCCTCAATGCGCTCGGGACGCGCCGCAATCTCTCGTTCCACTGCATTAAGCACACTGGCAGGCTCAGTGATTAGCCATCGCATGCCAGTCTGCATCAAGTCCTTACGGCACAGGCGAAAAACGAGCAGTAGCGCGCGCTGGTAGTCGGCAGGCAGCACATCCCGGATTCGGCGATCCTCGGTTTCCTCGGTCAGCGAGCGCAAATTCGCCACGACATCAGCACGGTCCACATAGGGGGGCAATTGACGAACATCGCCTACGACAATCCATCGCTTGGCCATCAACGCCGATACCATGAATTCCTGAATCGTCGTCTTGCTGGCCTCGTCTACGATCAAAACGTCCCAATGCGGCATCGCCGTGATCGGCTTCTCCCACCGCCGTAGCGTCTTGTCGCGTTCCATGAACAGCGGATGGCGTATGATGCCAATGGTTGTTCCACAGGTTAAGTTCGCACCCATGACAATCGTTCGCTCTGCCATGTCGTGCAGTTCCTTCTCACCCATCGCCCGAAGGTTTGGTGTGTCTCGCCACTGCGCCTCCAATACTTCAATACGCTTATCAATCTGCGAGGCCCCCACGCGGTCGTCAACCTTCTCCGGACTCCCAATGCGCACTGCATCAAGCGGAGAACCGCTCCTAAGCATCCGTTCGAGCACATTATCCAAGGCCACATTGGTGGATGCGCAGAGCAACACTCGCTGACCGCATCGGACAAACTGGTCGATCAACTCGCAAATCGCGGTGGTTTTGCCCGAACCGGGAGGACCCTCTAAAATCGCAAAATCCTCCGCAGCCAAGGCGCGGCGGACAAATTCGCGCTGCTCCTCCGTTCCGCTGCGCGCTTTATCGATCAACCAGAACCATTGGGCAGGTTCCGAAGGGGTTGTAATCGGCCACCGTACACGCGCTGGATCTTCGCATAACTTCAGCAATCCCTGGTGATGTGGGAGCGGCGACTCCCGCAATTGTCGAAGAGCTCGTTGTTGCAGTTCCAAGCTACGCACGTCCACCGGAAGGTAGATGGGTTGACCGGCTGGAGGCAGTTGTTCGAGCAGCAATTGGTAGTTCTCGTTGTCGCGCCGAAGCACACGGATTGTGGAATCGGCGCTATGGCGAGGCTGCGTCCATATCTCGGCCATCTCGTCTTCAACGAATGCAGCGCGCGGGTCAAGATAGTCGTCTGCGGAAACGTTTTCCTCAGGGGTTACGAGTTGTATCCATGAGCCCGTTCGGCCCTCTCTTCCTATTTCGTGCCAGCGAAAGCGAACCTTATTGTCGCCGACTAGCACTTCCGAGGTCGGCAGATCCACGATCCGGAGGATCGGCCCGGATGCCCTGATCCGCTCGCCGCTCTTCGCGTCATACAGCCATTCGAGTCCATAGAAGGGAGGGAGTACTTGGACTGTATCATCGAGTTTGCCCTCTACCCAAATTCCGACATTGTCGATTGTACCCTCGACCGCAACACGCCAACCCCTGCCATTATCCGCGTCAGCTATGTCCAAGATCTTGAGCTGGCGGCCTTCCGCCAGTAATTCGCGCGGGTGCGCGGGTTCAGTCTCATGGGTCAACTCGCACTCAACGCCGCACCACAAAACGCGGTCATCGGCATATAGAGGACTGCGCGGGTAGAACCGAGGTTTGCCCTTGTTCTCCGCAGCCCGCTCAACATGGATATAGAGATCACGGTTGGAGACAAGTAAGGGTCGATCCCAATCTGGGTTCCGGGCAGAAGGCCAGTTGTCGACAACCCAAGCGGATTCTGGCTTAGCAATGTCGATCTGGGTGTCGAGCGCCTCAAGACGAAGCACTCGCAGGTTCACGACCCGTTCCCATTTCAGCACATATCGATATTGGCGCTTTCGCGCCGACCGAATCGCCCGTCCCAAGTACTGAGCAAAGGGCCCGAGCGCAGTCGTAGCCTGTCCCATCAACGCCAAAGTGACATTGGGATGGGGACTGACGGCGGCAAAGTGGAGGACTCTCATGTCTTGGCCTCAGGAATGAAAGGATTGCGACTTTCCTGCTTCAGGCGGGGTACTTCGCCGGAGCTGTCCTCCTGCAACGGATCGGGGTCTTCGTTGCTTGCCAGACGCGCCCTGGCTTCTGCCCAACGTCGCAGATTCACAATATGCTCACGCATCGTCATGGACAAGGGATACGTTGCGCGAAGCGCGGATTCGATATTCTCTGTGCGAAGTTCCCGACCTTCAGCGAAAGCCTCGAAGAGACCTTCGTGTATTGCCTCCTCGATCTCTGCTCCAGAAAATCCTACGGCAACTTGAGCGAGTTGCTCCAGATCAAAGTCTTGTGGATCCCTCTTTTTCCTCTTCAGATGGATCTCCATTATGTCCTTGCGTGCCTTCGAAGTGGGCAGATCAACAAAGAATATCTCGTCAAAACGGCCCTTACGAAGCAACTCGGGCGGAAGAAGGTCGATGCGGTTGGCGGTTGCGACCACAAAGACAGGTTCTCGTTTTTCCTGCATCCAAGTCAGGAAAGTCCCCACCACACGCGCGGTAGTGCCGGCGTCCGACTGATCCGAACTCCCAAGTCCCGAAAGGCCCTTCTCAATCTCATCAATCCAGAGGACACACGGAGCAAGTGCTTGAGCGACTTGAAGGGAATTGCGGATGTTCGCTTCCGATTGCCCGACAATGCCTCCAAACACCTTCCCCAAGTCGAAACGAAGTAGTGGGAATCGCCAAGTTGCGGCTATGGACTTGGCCACCAAGCTCTTTCCGCAGCCCTGGACTCCAAGCAAAAGAACGCCCTTGGGCGGATCTAAGCCGAAGTTTCGGGCTCCGGGACCAAAGGCCCTCCCGCGCCGCTCCAGCCAGACCTTCAGGTTCTCGAGCCCGCCAACGTCACCCAGTCGAACATCAGGCTCGTAGTACTCAAGGACCCCTCCCTGGCGGATGACGCGCTCTTTCTCTCGCATCACCAATGGAACCGCCTCAAGCCCGAGGCGCCCAAGTTGAAGCGCTGCCTGCCCAAAGGCCAATTTGGCTTCCATTACCGTGAGACCTCTGGCAGCCTCAAGCAGTGAAACGTCGGCTTGATCCGTCGGCACACAGAGATCGGTGGCTACCTGATTGCACACGACGCGAAGCTCCTCGACCTTGGGAAGGGACAGTTCGAGCGTGGGCACTTCTTTGTGCAGTTCGACTGGAAGACCAGGCATGGGAGTAGACAGCAGCAGCACCCGCCGAGGGTTGTTCGGTAACCGACAGACGTCAAGTATCCAACGCAACACCTCATGGTGTTCGGATTTCAGATAGGGCTGGGCGTCCTCGATGAGTACAATCCTCTTTTCTTGCCCATCCTTGAGTTCCCGCATGACGCCTATTGGGTCGGTGGGGCCTCCGGGAACCGGCTCCGTCGTACCTTCTGCGTCGCAAAGCATCATCCCTCCGCTTGAACTCCAAATGTGCAGAGGCAGCTTCAACTCGTTTGCCAAGCCGATCGATAGTCCGCGGACGCGTTCCCACTCAAACGACGCTATCTGAACGACTTTTGCGTCAGATCGAACAAGCCGAAGAAGATGGTCAAACTGCTCCATGTTTTATCACCTCGTCCCTTGCATGGCCGGAGGGCAACGCTCGGCGGTCGGAGGATCCACGCCAAACTCACAAGTTTTCGCCCCAAGCACAACGTTCGGGAAACATGCCGATAAATGCTAAATGCGCCGGTCGATATCTTCTGCCACAGGCAATCCGGCCATTACTCAATGCTGGAGGGCAATTGTCTCCTTTTTCTTGGACTTTCAAGTTCGCTGTTTTATGTGATTTCAGGATATGCCCTCGGGGATCGGCTGAGTTCGTTCCCATTGCTGATTGGCCATACACCTATGTCCCTCTTTGTCTATCGTTCTCGCTGGCCCCTATGGAGCACTTGCTCTCTGCTTGAGATCCTTCGCTTTCGCGACTGCCACCGGTCAGGTCGTGCGAATCGCGTGGCGCAATTGCGCTTTGATGTCAATTGCCGTGCCATCGATTCCCTGCTGGCGACTCCTCTTGATAGGTTTATCGTTGCGCTCACGACTCGCGCTTAGGCGGGATTCTGCGCCGTGTTAGTGAAATGATCTTTGTGAGCACGACCCCGAGCATCATCCGGTAGCTTTTGACACCCGTGATATGCGATTCACGCGAAGAAATATCTTCACCGGGAAACAAGCATGTCAGGAAAGTGATCCGCCTTCTACTCCGCAATCATCCTGTAAGTGCCGTTGTTGCTGTCGGCCAGCGGCTTGAGGAACAGTTCACACAACTTGCCCACGCCGATAGTATGGATCGCCACCTGCCGGATGCGGTTGAGCTGCGTGATGTTGCGGATGATGTCCGGCGGATTGGATATCGTGCCGGTGTTTGGCATTCCGTCGGTGAGCAGGAAAATCGTGTCGGGGCCGGTCTTGTACTCGGTGTTCACCTTGCCGCCGGGCGTCAGCCTGCCAAAAGCCTCGCAGAGAGCATCGTAGATGTCGGTCGTTCCGCGCGGAGACAGCGCGTCAACCCACTTGATTGCGTCTTCCTTGACCTTCGGAGCGGCCTCGGTCTGCTCCTTCTTCCAACTCATTATCTGGTCGTCGAATGCGACGATATTGAATCTCGTGTCAGGGGGAAGCGACTTGATTACGCGGATCAACTCGGCCTTGACAAAGGCCATCTTGGTGTCGTCCTTGACAACGGCGCCTTCGCCAACGTAGCCATCGGTCTTGCTCTTCACCTTCTCTGACATGCTGCCCGAGCGGTCAATAACGAAGGCCAGGTTCTTCGATTTCGTCTTGATTCCGTGGTAGTTGATATACTCGCCCGCTTTGTCCGACGGCGCAAGGGGCTCGGTAAGGTTTTTGAACCAGTTTTCCCAGTAGCGGACATCCGGAGGGAAGCTCTTGCCGGTGATCTCCATCAGAGCTTTGTGGATGTCCTCCTCGATGCGGCCCTTTTCCTTCTTCCACAGCTCGATCAGCGGTCCAACCGATTCCGTGAGTTTCAGCTTGCCGCAGGCCTTGACCGCGGCGCTGCGAAGTTGCCATTCCGGTGCGCTCAGGTTGGCAATGATCTTCGGGCCAAGCTCGCTCCGGTTTGTATCGGCAGCTATCGAGCAGGCCGCCATTCTCACGGCGGGATCCTTGTCTTCGATAGCGGAAGGTATAAGGTCATCGATGCCCACGGCTTTGCGTGTATGCAGCGCGGACAACGCCTCGCCCCTGACAGCGCCCGGAGCATTGGTCGCTGCATCGTACAATTTGAGCAGCAATTCGATCGACTTCTCGTCCTTGCACTCGCCAAGGCTCGAAACCGCCGCGACGCTGACGTTCAGGCTGAGGCTTTTCATTGCGAGTTTGTACAGGGTGAGAAGCGCTTCGTCAGACTGGAATCGCGCAAGGTTCATCGCGAGTTCCATCTGCACCATCTCGTCTTTTTCGCTCCCCGCCATCTTGGCGAGCACCGGAAGCGACCGCGGATTCGCTATCTTGCACAGCGCGCGCGTGAAACGAAGGCGGATTCGCGGCATCCTCCGCACCTCGAGGTAAATGAGCATCTGGTCGAAAACCGCATCGCCCGTCGCGGTCAGCAGGATCACATCGGCAGCATCATAAACCATATCGTATGGTTGCACGTGATTCGGATCTTCATACGCGTAGACTCCCGCGATGGCATCAACGATCTTGGGATGGTCCACGGGCTTGAGTATCTCCAGCGCGCCGATCATATCCTGCCCGAACTTCGCCGCGAAAGCTGCAAGGCGGTCTTTCACATCCCTGGAATCCTCGGCTTGCACGAGCATAATCGAGGAAAACAGCAGCAGCACGAGGAAAAGGGAGGTTCTTCTCATCGGGGTCCCTTTCGTGGAAACGGGCGGTCTTCCGCTTCATAATAGCACATTCGCGGCCCTTAACAACACCGAATTCGTTCTGGGCAAACAGCACATTGATTTTCCCTCGGAAAGCTGCCTCTCAGGCACCTTGCAGACGACCTTCCCGTAATCGGCCATGTATGGGCCTTATACAATGCCTGCCCTTGTACATCAGCCTGACTGGCCGCTTTCCAGCGCTGCCCTTTTGACGCTCCGATGCCGGTTTTGGTGGAGTACCGAAAACTTGTACAACGTTACTGCAAATCATTCGCAATATGGCTATAACGCCGTAACCGCTTGTGCCCGTAGATGTTACACCAATACCTACACAGAAGCTACGAGAATTCGCATCCCGACTTGCTTGCAACCCCATATGTTGTGGTATAGTTTGCCGGTTATGCTATTAGTTGTGGCCAGCAGTACACCTGCTGCGTCACGTGTCCTGTAAAGAACGAGTTTGGAGAGTTTTCATGGAATCTGGCGAGACCATCATCAGAAGCAACGAGCAGACTCTGTTTCCACCAGAGCTGCTTATGCCCGTGCTGCCCAAGGCCATACGCAAGCGCGACGGCTCGATCGTGCCTTGGGACGAAAGCAGGATATACAACGCCATTCTCAATGCGGCGAAGGTAACCGGCGAGTTCGACGAGAACGCTGCCCGGATGCTCACCGACCGCGTTGTGAAGGTGATATCCCTCAAGTTCAACCCCGAAAACGAGTTTCCGAAAATCGAGCAGATTCAGGATATCGTTGAGGATATGCTCATCCAGGCGGACTACATCAGTACCGCCCGGGCGTACATTTCCTATCGCCAGAAGCGCGCCGAATTGCGCAAGGACCGCGCCACGCTGGTCGAGGTGGAAAAGACCATCAACGAATACCTCGAAGCGTCCGACTGGCGCGTCAAGGCAAACGCCAACCAGGGCTACTCCCTTGGCGGGCTTATCCTGAACATCAGCGGAAAACTCGTCGCCAACTACTGGCTCGCGAGGGTTTATCCGCCCGAGGTCGAAAACGCACACCGCGAGGGATTCCTGCATGTCCACGACCTGGATATGTACAGCGGATACTGCGCGGGCTGGTCGCTGCGTATGCTGCTCGAACACGGGTTCAACGGAATCCCGAACAAGGTCGAGGCCGGTCCGCCCAGGCACCTTTCCTCGGCCGTCGGGCAGATGGTGAACTTCCTCGGCACGCTTCAGAACGAATGGGCCGGGGCCCAGGCTTTCAGCTCCTTCGACACTTACCTTGCGCCCTTCGTAAAGAAGGACCATCTCACCTACAAGGAAGTGAAGCAGAACATCCAGGAGTTCATCTATAACCTGAACGTGCCTTCCCGCTGGGGCACGCAGACGCCGTTCACCAACGTCACATTCGATCTGGTCTGCCCGGGTGACCTGCGCGATGAGAAGCCCCTGATGGGCGGAGAGCGCATGCCATTCACCTACGGCGAATGCCAGAAGGAAATGGACCTGATCAACAAGGCCTACCTGGAAGTGATGTTCTCCGGCGATATTCACGGCCGCATCTTCACCTTCCCCATCCCGACTTACAATATCACTGCCGACTTCCCTTGGGATTCCCCCAACGCGGATATGCTCTTTGCCCTCACCGCGAAGTACGGAACGCCGTATTTCCAGAACTTCCTCAACTCCGACCTCGACCCGCATATGGTGCGCAGCATGTGCTGCCGCCTCCGCCTCGATGTGCGCGAGTTGCTCAAGCGCGGAAACGGCCTCTTCGGCTCGGCCGAGCAGACCGGTTCGCTGGGAGTCATCACCATCAACTGCGCGCGGCTCGGATACGTGGCCAAGGGCGACGAGACCAAGCTCCTCGCGCTGCTTGACGAATACGTGGATGTCGCCAAGGTCTCGCTGGAGATCAAGCGCAAGACCATCCAGGGAAGCATTGACAAGGGACTTCTGCCCTTCACCAAGCGATTCCTTGGGACGCTGCACAACCACTTCTCGACGATCGGCATCAACGGCGTCAACGAGATGATCCGCAACTACACCGGCGGCCGCGAGAACATCGCCACCGAATGGGGCCAGCGGTTCGCCCTTCGGTTCATGGATCACCTGCGCGATAAGATCGTCTCCATCCAGGAAGAAACCGGCAACCTGTACAACCTCGAAGCTTCGCCCGCCGAATCCGCAACGCACCGGTTTGCCCGCGAGGACCAGAAGCGTTACCCCGGCATCCTCCAGGCAGGCACCAAGGAACAGCCTTACTACACCAACTCCACACAACTGCCGGTCAACTACACCGATGACCCGTTTATGGCCCTGCAACTGCAGGAAGAACTTCAGAGCAAGTACACCGGCGGCACCGTGTTCCACGTTTACGTGGGCGAATCCCTCGACGGCGCAGCCTGCAAGGCGTTGGTAAAGCGGGCGCTCGAGCGTTTCCGCGTGCCGTACATCACGGTTACCCCGACCTTCTCGGTCTGCCCGGAGCATGGATATCTCAAGGGCACGCACGAAAAATGCCCCAAGTGCGCCCCCAAAGAGCAGCCGTGCGAGGTGTGGACCCGCGTGATGGGTTACTACAGGCCGGTTTCGCAGTTCAACACCGGCAAACTCGGCGAGTTCGGCGAGCGCAAGTACTTCCAGGTCGAGAATCCCGAAACGGTCGAGGCCAAATAGTGACGGCTCCAAGCGCTTCACCCTCTGATTGCCTGCCGATCGGCGGGGTAACGGGGTTCAGTTCCGTTGACTGGCCGGGGCACCTCTGCGCCACGGTCTTTGTCTCCGGCTGCCCCTGGAAGTGCGGATACTGCCACAACTCAGGGCTCAAGAATGCGGACCCCGACCTCAAGTGGAGCAATGTCCAGCAACTGCTGATCAAGCGCAGGGGATTCCTCGATGGCGTGGTATTCAGCGGCGGCGAGCCCACCCAGTACAAGGAAATTGGCCTGGCCGCTCGCGAGGCCCACGATATGGGCTTCTCCGTCGGTCTGCATACATCGGGATGCAACCCGGAGAACTTCGAGCCCCTGCTGAAATCTTCCAACGTTGAATGGGTGGGGCTCGATTTCAAGGCCCCCCTTGCACATTACGAAGAGATGACCGGCCGCGCGGGCAGCGCCGCGTCCTTTGCGGCATCGCTGCACATCCTGAAGAACAGCGGAGTCCGCTTCGAGGTACGCACAACGGTTGCATCCTCGATCGCCGACCCTGGCTCTCTTGAACGGATGGGCATCGAGCTTGCCGGAATGGGCGTGCGCGATTGGACACTGCAGCAGTGCAGGACCGGCGAGCCCCTTGGAGGTTACGTCTCCACCCCGCCTTTGAGTGACCTTAAGGAGTGGGCCGGGGCGGTTTCCGCTCTGACCGGCCTGAAGGTGACCGTGCGGGGAGAATAATATATGGTCCTTCTCCTCAGCATAACGGGCGTCCCCTGTGGGACGCCCGTTGTGTTTAGTGGGGCGGTGGGTAGTACCCACTCCCATGTAGGCAGCCAAGGCAAGGCCATTTCCAGCCGCCCTCGATGGGTCGGCAATAACCGAGGCACCGACATTTCCTTCGAAAACCTGCAAAATCCCATCTGCCTAATCTCTGCTATCCTGAGTATCCTGCGTATCCTCGCAAAACTGCCCCTCTACCTCTGGGAGAGGGGAGCAAAAGGGGTGAGGGTAGTTGCTGGCCTGGCTTCAAAGGCTGTTGGTCCTGCGACGGACGACAGACGACGGACGACAGACTGGCTTTAAGCGGCATACCGGGTATAAAGCCTCCGGCGAGAACGCCCGAAGACAAGGCATCCGATGACCCTCGCGTGAGCAAAGAGGCTTGTTTGCGAGGGAGTGAAGACGTAAGAACGAGCCGAAAGGGGAGTTAGCACAGGGCAAAGTTGGTCGAGATTGCTGCCCGCGCATCTCAGCTTCTTCACTGATGGGAGTGAAAACGGCCCATGAACGACCTGTGCGCATCGAGTACCTCTGGAAGCGGCTGTAGTCGCCAAGTCCAGTGCGCCCAATTTGACTCCGAGACGTGCGTTTCCATGTATTAGCGTTTTGCGAGTGCGCCCATACATGTCAATTACTTCCTTTAATCAAAGTTCGCGACTACTGCATGAAGTGGCCTGTGAAGAGGGGCGCACTGCATTCGCAGAAAGACCACATAGACCGAATAAAAGAATGGTCTGCCTCTGTGGCACATAGTATGGTATAATTGCCTGTGCTTCACCGGAACAGTTTGCGCGTGCATGAGAATCATAGCCCGTATAGTCGGAAAGAACACAAGGAGATATATGCTGCATAACATGCCAAAAACAATGAGAATTGGGATGGTCGCCTACATCGGGGACTCGCTTCCTTTGGCTGTGGCGTTGCGAGAAGCTGTTTCGTACACCCTTGACGTCTGCAACGGAGCCGTTCAGCGCAAGGGGGAGTGCGAGACCCAGACCGTGAATGTCGAAATCGAGTTGTACGTAATCGTAGGCGGAGCCCCGGACATGCGGATTACTCCCTTCATGGGGATCGAAGTACACATCAGCCTGGATGTTACTTCTCCCGTGAATGTGCAATGCTCACCATGTACTTGCACGCATGTCCTTTCTGGGTGGGAACTCGATTGACACAGGCTGCACCATGGAGCTTGATTGGGCCGAGCAGACCTCGTGGCTGATGTTCTTGTATGCATCGGCGGGCTGGAGCAGGATCGGGCGGCGGAGGTCTAGAACCACGGACAGGGCTTGATCCCTTTGTCGCGCATATCCTTGACAAGGAAGACTTGGACGCTGGGGTCGCCAACGTATTTCCACTTTCGTAGCTTTGCCTCGGCGGACTTATACGACACCAGCAGGCTCGATGTGGAGATGAGAGTGCTTTCGAAGAAGAAAATGTCGCTCTTGCTCACCGGCGTACCTGCAAGGCGGTCCTTCAGAACCACGCCGACCATGAAGTGTCCTGGAAGCTGCACCAGAACTGGTTCCAGCCCGATCGCTTCGAGAATTGAAGCAAACAGCAGCGATAGCTCGATGCAGTTGCCAGCCTTTGCATCAATCACCTCCGCAGGAGAACGCACACGCTGCGATTCGAGTACCGTCCACCACTTGGCTGACGTTCCTTGGGTGTCGAATCTGCCAATCGTAGTGTTCAAGTACTTATATTCGTGCTCTTGAAGGTAAGCCCAGATCTGCATGAGCTGCGCAAGAAGCGGAAGAGGCCCGTCCTTATCCGTTCCCTGGTATCCAGTGAACTCAAACCCCTTGGCCTTGGCTATCTCTTCGACCAATGAAAGGACTTTTCTCCCCGTATCGTCGGGCGTGACCCAAGCACCCGCGAGCAGGACAGACATGCCGCCCTGCCCATCCGGCAGAAGCGGAACTTGAAAAGCAGATTCGACCACTATGGGCTCGTCAAGTACAAGGGCAGCAGTAGTGATTTCAAACTGCGGGCGTATCCACGCCTTCGCCCGTGCAGGGAGGGCGGAATTGCCGGTCAGAACCGCCTTGGGAAACGCAGGCGAAATTGTCAACCATGCTTCCTCGCCTGGCGCCACCGTAAGAGTCTTGTCCACTCTCTCGGTGACGCCCTCGATCATGAAACTGACGAACAGCGTCTCGATGATGCTGTCGCGATTCTTCAGGTTAACTGTGACAAGGGGCGCGAAGAGAGTGTCGCGCAGGTGTTCGATGCCAGGATAGACCGTCATCTTCCCATCTGACAAAAGGGCTGACATTCCGATTCCGTAATCCACCTTGCGTCCCAAGACGTGGCCCGACTTCGTGTAGGACTGAGCCGCCACGGAAGCTGTGAGTGGCTGGTCAATGTAGAAGCGTGTCTCGTATCTCGATACGGTGCTCTTGTCCTGTGGGCCCGGAACAAAGGTGACCTTGGGGGATTCGAACTTGCAGACAATTGTCTCTGACCACCTGCTGATTGTGCCGGAGAGTTCATCAAGGCTGATCGGGTTCGGGATAAGGACTCTGAACTCGCGATGGCCGGGCAATTCGCCGCCGTCGTACTTCCCGGGAGGAGCGGCAAAGTAGGCAGTGTCCCTGCTTTCGAGAAGGATCTTCTCGAGAACTGCGAATTTCTCGCGGGGAAGATCACCGATGTGGATGGTCAGGACCGCGAGCCCTTGGAAGGCCTTTTCTTGACGCTGGCGAAAATCGAGGTACTTCAGTTCGAGTGCCACACAGAAGGGGCAGAAGGTCTTTCCTTGGTTGTTGCACTTTGTACAACCTCTTCCCGCGCATGCTGGACAGTCAATTACCGGCCGCCCTCCGTGGTCATTTGCACACTGGGAGAAAAGGAAACCGACCTGGTCGCTGAGGGTGCGGTTCCATCGCTTCTCTGCGTACATCTCGACCTTCAGGAAATCCAGACCTGTCAACTGGCGATGTATTGCGCCGAAGAGATCCGCTGCTTGTTCATTGGGCTCCACCGCCTTCAGAAAGAAGTTGTCGACAGCTTCGCGCCAGAGCCAAGTGTTTTCGGCCACCTCGTCCTTGTCAATCCGCTCAACATCCTTCTTTTCCAGCGTGACCGTGCCGCCTGAGAAGAGCCTGACGATGTAGCGGTCCTCGCTCTGGGCAACGATCTTTCCGCGGTACACCTTTCCGTCCTTCATGCGGAAGACCTCGGCGTTGCAGGCCGTGCTGACGCACAGAGCCACAAGAAGGAGAGACAAGATCAGGACTACTTGGGCATTCAGACGCATTCAGGACTCCGACGTAAGTCGACCAGTGATTCTCCCCGCACGGAAATCTTGACATGGTGGTTGGGAATTCCACAATCTTACTTCGGCACTCCCGGGTGTCAAGGGAATGGGGCTGGATATCCATATGCCCAGCCTCAGGGACTGAGACAGCTTGAAGCGCGTTCAACGAGACACCTTGACTCAAGGTGGCCTTCTGATAGGATTCGCGCGATGGTTGCATTGCGCAGGTTCGACAAGGAGAATGTAACGATGCAAATGCTGCTGCTGGGTGCCGGAGCTTCAGTGCCTGCGGGGATGCCAACATCAAAAGGCCTTCAGGGGCTGATACGCGACCAGCTTGATAATGAAAGCGATCTCCTGGCCGAATGGGATCGTGTCGGAAAGCTCCTTGGTGTTGATGACGACCTCGAGAACAGAATGGAGTACCTCTTCAATCTGGAAATGGCGGCTCGGACGCCGCAGTCTTTAGAAACGCCCTTAGCAGAACGGCTCCGCACGAGCGTCAACAACATATTGGCGCGTACTCTCGAGTTCAAAGGAGACTCCTCCAAGCTGGCATATCTTGATCCCGTAATGCGGTTGGCGCGGGAGCAAGAAGGCTTGGTGATCGCTACGCTGAACTTCGACGACGTAATCGAAAGGGCATGCGATAAGAACGGGATCACTTGGTCGCACGGTGTCAAGAACGGAGGTGCAGAACTGGACTTTCAGAGCGCGACGGTGCACCTACTGAAGTTGCACGGTTCGACAAGATGGGTCTCCTTGATAGGCAAAGAAACCGGGGAGCTTTTTGCCATCGAGTTCGATGTGGACTTCAGCTATCCGGAAGATTCGACTTGGGACAAGCGGGCAATGCTGATAGGTCGGCCGAAACTGGTCTACAACTACCCCTTTCCCCAGTTGTTGGCGCGTTTCGGGGAGGATCTGCTGCGGCACGATAAGGTGACCGTCATCGGGTATTCGTTCCGAGATGATCACGTGAATGAGATGCTCCGCCTCTGGCTGAAGAGTCGGAGAAATGTGTTGCTTACCATCGTCAATCCTGATTGGCCGGTTGGGAAAGACCCATTTGAGCGGAGGAGCCTCAGGCTCGTCAGGAATCCGCCGCAGAACAAGCGAATACGCTTCATCTCGAAGGGATGTGAGGATGCCCTTCCCGGGCTGTTCTTACAGAATCGCTGAATGAAGGAGGCGGATTGCGACAGTCAGACCACCGTTTGCTTGCTGCGGAGTTCTGCGGTGTATAATTCTTCTGCAGGGAGCAGCGCAATTTCCACACTTGCTTCAAGCCCGATTTGCTACTCGAACTCCAGATCCAGTTTGCGCTTCATTAGCTCCTTCAGCCTGATTACCTCGATTCTGACGCGGTCTCCAGGTTTCTTTAGGAAGTAGCTCGGAATGCCATCGGCTTCCTCGCGCTCCAGAAGGCGACGGTCGCCTTCCTCGATTCCCTCGACTGCAGTTCCATCCAGAACCGCTTGCGAGATGTCCCAGCACACCAGATAGCGCAGGAACCTCAAGGTGTGGTTGACATCGCGCTCAAGCAGCTTCTTGAACTCTACGAAGAAACACTGTTCATCGGCATTGCAGTTGCTGCTCGTGGGAACCGCGAGAGCGTCGATACTGGCTCGGGTGTTATAGTCCACAAGCTTGAAGTCAACGAGGTCATTGTGCAGACAGGTGAGGATTACGAACAGGGTATACAGTTCTGCTTCGTTCCTAGGCTCCCAAAGATATGAGCCGTTGTATGCCAAGAACCTGCGTCGTCTCACTTCCCTTTTGCGCCTCTCAAATTCCGCCCTGTCCTGTTGCACTGTGTGGTGCTCATCCTCGAGTCCACGGAGAACATGATAGTCGGCATTTTTGAGCGCCTGATCCACTTCCTCAACCTGCCGGGCGACTGATGCTTCCAACTCAGCCAATAAGGCTGGTTCCGTGTTGGCAATGTCACCGCGATTCGCGGTAAGCAAGAGTTGCTGGCAGTTTACGAATGCGTGCAGTAGCACGTAAGCATTGCTTCCTTCTCCAAAGGATCTGATCCAGTTGTTCTTCCTTACCACTGGGATGAAGTCCTTGCAGATCCATAGCCCGTATCTATCACCGACCCTGTACTTATGAGTTGGCTCGCCTGGAGCGATGGCACGGCGACGCTCGCAGATCATCGGGTTATAGGATCGCTTGGCCAAGTCACCTTCCACCGAGTAAATGGCATCGAATCGAACTTCGGGATGGTCGTGCAGAGCGATACTCGGAAAAGGGAAGCGTTTGACAAAGCGTTGCGACGCATCCAAAGGGAATTGCGCGAATAATTCGGCAATGGGCGGAGTCTGAGGTGGAAATGGATGCCCATACGGGAGTTCCCGCTCAGTTTCATCGAAACACCGTAAGAAGAACCGAAATGCCTGTCTCGGCTGAATGCCGAAGATGGGCTCAATCGAACCTACCTTTGTTCGCCATAGCACGAAGTCTGTGACGTTATCTTGGGTGAAATCGGCTCTCTTGTTGTCGTTGTACCCAATGAGAGTGATAGAAGTCCCGTTGTGACCGTCCAGGAAGGGCTCCATCTCCCTGACGTGGACCTCGTGCAGCTTGTTAGCGTGCAGCATCGTCATCGGCGTATTACAAATGGCTTCGCACGCTTTTCCTTCCTTCTGGGTCCTCACGTGGATCTGCTCAGACCGAAGATAGGTCTTGGTGCCGTGTCCTTTCTCGCCAATCTTCCGGGGATCTTCTCGTGAGGTCGAGTGCCCAAGTCCCCAGAAATGCCGGGAAAGAGTCTCTCGGTCCATTCCGCAGCCGTTGTCAGTCATTCTCACCACAAGCCTTCGCGCGCCTGCAACGCTTTCCACCATGAAACTCACGTGCATTTCCGTCGCACCTGCATCCATGGAATTCGAAATTGCCTCTCGCAGCATCTCAAGTGGATCGCCAAAGTCGGCTGCGATTTCGCGGAACTCCGAGGCGGAGTTCACATCTGGAGTCACCAGCGACCAGCCGATCTGAGAAGGTGATTCGCTCATCTTGTCGCCCTCCATGTCGCCCGAATAGGGGCACATTTCATCGCTCCGATCTTATGATCGGTGGCGCATTCGTCAAGCAGAACAAGGAGCCATGCTTTGCAGGCCGACTCGTGAAGCAGTGCCGCACTGCGCTCCCGATAGCAGGAGCATCTTTCCTGAAGGAAGATGCTTCCACGCGGTTTGAAGGCCTCAAGCAGATGGGACAGAACCCTAATCAACCCGCAGTTTCTCAACTGTTAGCAGCGGAACTTCCGTTCCGTCGGAGAAGACCTCTTTGTCAGCAAATATGGATACCGTCATGCAACTGTCCCCTCACGCCACCTTGCTAAACCAGCATGGCACAATGGCTTTGTGCGTTTGGTGCACAGGCGGGTCAAGCGGGAGGCAGGTCGGCCTCCACATGTGGTCACCCTCAGGGCTTGACTGACAGCCAGCCGCAGCGATAATCTCCACTCTTGTTGCAGGTTCGCTGTTGCTCGTGTCCCGCCCGGCGACGCGACCATCAAACGATGGAGGAAGTGCCTGATGCCAGATTCATCCCTAAGAACCAGAGACTGTGCGAAATGTGGGAATACTGAATCTATTGAAAACGGGCGTTTTTGCAGTGACTGCGCCCAGTTCTACTGTTTCAGTTGCATGCCAGACTACTACATCTGTCCCGACTGCAGCAAGCGTAGGCGAGCCCGTGAGTTATCACTGGAATTCAGGGGTGAATCCGCTCGCCCTTCTGAACAGTCCACGGTGGACAAGGTCGGGGTCACGGTAGTTGGCATTGGCATTGTGCTTTTTCATATTGCGCTGTGGCTGTTCGGAATAGCCATGTTCTTGGTTTTTCTGCAGGCGTGCGGCTGTAAGAAATTCTGGTTCTAGTCAAGCAATCACTTCGCTCGCCCAAAGGCGCGCTTTGCGGAACGGGTGTTCTAATCATGCTGGCGAGCAGTTTTGCTGGGCGGGGCCTGATGAAACAGCCCCGCCTCTTCATCTCATCTTCCTCCTGAGAAAGCGCCCACCGACCTTCTGCCAAGTATGCTGTCTTTGCTTTCTCGTCTCACTGCACGTAATCCAAACGTCCGGCCTTTCTTCCCTCGCGCTTCCGCCATTGTAGCAACGTGACTGACCTTGCGGGTAAGACGGCTTGCCCTTACTCCGCAATCATCACTCATCAATCATCACTCATCAATTCTCTCCTGCCTCCTCCTACTTCCCCGTTATCCTGAACGACCCCATCATGGCGTAGAAATCGGGCTGGTACGTCTCAAGCTTCGTCTTCAACTCGGGGGTGATAAAGACCACAAATGGCCAGATGAAGAACACATGTGTATCCGAGAAAGCAGTCATCACATAGTAGGTCGCAGTCTCATCCGTCCCGATGACTCTCGCTTCGATTTCCGCGCCCGTAATCGTCGTGTTCTCATCGAACTTCAGCGTCTCGAGTGCCCCTTTCACCTCCTGATCGCGCAGAGCTTCCAGATACTCCTTGATCACGTCTTCGGGCGTCTCACCATCCTTCTTTTTTCTGGATCCCATTGTGAGACAGAAGATGGATCCCCGCTCCGCGTCGGCTTCCTCAGGGGGATAGATTCCTTGTGCCATCATGTCGAAACCGCCAAGCTTGACAGTTGAGTTCATCTTCAACTTCCAACCTTCCGCGGTCCTGATCGAAAAGGCTCCCGCGCCATGCTTCCTGATGAATCCTCCACTCTCCTTGCCATCCTCGTCCGCGCCTACCGGATCGAGGGCATTCTCGAACCGGGTTCCTTTCAAAGGGCTGTTCTCTTTCCGGGTCTTCTTTCCCTCTTCCTTCGCCTTCTTCTGGAACTGGTCGAAATCCAACGGGGATTTCGCCACCTCTTCGGGCTCGCAGATGTACTTGGTTGTCACCTTTGCCTTGGTGGTCTCGCTCCACCACAGTGGCGAGCCGTCTTCGCCCTGCACAAGCGTGAACTTCTGCGACTCGGTCTCGACCCACTCCGTCGCAGCGGTGTTGTTCCCCTGGAAGGTGACCTTCTTGGTCTCGCCGCTTACGTTAAAGCCTATGACGGCGCAGCCCAGTTCAACGATCTTGCCGTATCTGTGCGGCTTGTCAGGGGCATATTTCCGCGCCGCAAACATCAGGGGCGCGCAGAAGCACCAGCAGTCGCCTTCGACCAGATTGACCTTGCGCGGGGGATTGGCAGCGCTTGTGCCGAACTGAACAGTGATCTCGGCAACTCCGGCCGTCACGCGTGCCCTGATGGTGTTCTTTGTTGTCGCCTTGGTCTCAAGCGCATCGTAGCTCATCGGCTTGAGGTCGAGCCCCACCGACGCCTTGTAATCGCAGCTTTCGGTAACGTCCTTGTCCTTAACCTTGAATGCGCGATTTTCCTGACCCGTGACGTAGTAGTACTCCGCGGTTGCGCCCTTCTTCTTTTCCACAGCAATATGCAGCGAGCCCTGCTTGACCCCGTCCACATAGAGGCCAAACCATGTATCTCCCGTTTTGATGTCCACACCCACACTTTCGGCCTGTGTAAAGGCCGTTAGTGCGCAGAACAAAATCACTATTAGCGCGATTGTGAGTTGTCTCTGTGTCACGAGCCCCTCCCAGCTTTCAGTATTCTAACAATGAGTGGGCCTTATGCAAGCGAAACGAAGCCAGACCGGAGACCGTGGGCCGTCGTCCGTCGCTGATCCAGCAGCCTGGAAAGCAAATGCCGCGCGGGTGCGCGGCGCTCCCGGGGGTATGGCTTTTCTTTGGCCGCGGCTTTCTACGAACCCGTGTCGGCTACTTTTCTCGGGCTTCGCAAAGACCATCCATTCGCGTGCATTGTGCAATCTGCGGCGCTCATCTTACGTCTTGGCTGTCTGCCTGGGCAAAACCCTACTCCGCGCTATTGGCGTTCATTCGCGTGCATTCGCGGAAAAACTCTTCTGGCCTCGAAAGCAGGGATCTGTTTTCTACTTCGCGACTTCGCGCCTTCGCGTGACACCCTCTTCGCCCTGTCCGCCCTCCGCGTCTCCGCGCCTCCGCGTGAGAATGACTTTGTCTTCTGCCTTTGGCTTCGCAAATCAAGGTATTTCCTACCCTCTGCGTACCTCTGTGTCCTCTGTGGTTAGATGTCTTTTCCGCTCTTATTCATCATTCATCATTCATCATTGTTCATTTCCCGGCTGCCCCCTACTCCACCGGCTTCTTCATGCAGGCCAGATTCCCCCGATACAGCGCCAGCACCGGTATCGCCATGGTCGCGGTGTATATCCTGCTGGATTCCCAGATATCGCTACGGGCGTCCCACGAGCCACGCCGCGGCGAGCCCGACCTGTCCTGCGTGTCAACAAGGTGGGCGATTATCCGCGTGTTGTAGGCCGCGGCCTCGTGCATTTCCATCTGCGCCAGGCCCAGCCCGTAATAGTAGAGGTCATAGAACGACGAAGTGGCGATCGGTCGCGCCAGGATCAGCGCAGCGGAACGCCTGTTGACGGTCGATTTCATATCCCAGTCGAGCTGCCCCTTGCACAACAGGCCCACTCCTGTCATAGCGGGAGTTGGCTCCTTGACGGGGATACAGCATACAAATCCGCTGAATTCCTCGGTCGCGCGGTCGAACCAGTCGGCAATTCCCTCGAAACCGGTTCGCGGCAGATCCATGCCCGCCTGCCGCCCTGCCGCGAACGCGCAACCGTACCACACCGTCACGCACGAATTGCTGGTGTTCCCCGGCATATTCGGGTATCCCCACGACAGGTCACTGTCGCGATACTCCATGCACTTGGCGAACGCTTCGGCAGCGAATCTCCCGTAGTCCGCATGGCCTGCGGCGACGTATTCCGCCAATGCCCAGGTCGCGACGCCCTGCTCATGTACATACGTCACGATGTTGTCGGTGCGGTAATTCCCCGGAGTCGGCGGCTGCTTGACAAGCCACGCCATTGCCTTTTCGCAGGCGGCCGCGCGCTTCTTCGAAGCCGCGTCTTCGCCCTTGATTCCCGCCGAGATAAAAGCAAGCGCCGCGAGCCCCGTCATACAGATGTCCGTCTTGATCCTTCCGGCCCCTACATCCACCCCTTCAAAGTGCTTGCCGTAGTTGAGCGAGTCGAACCTGCCATCGTCGTCCTGAACGGAGATCAGCCAGTCGCCGGCCAGGTCAATGGCCGCATCGAGCCGCGCGGGCTCCACCGTCTCGGTAAGCATAGGGGGGATATTGACTTCGGGGGGCCAGGCGAAGGTTTCGCGCTCGCCTTTCCACCAGTTCTTCCAGACATCGTGTGCCGGGAGGAAACTCTTGCCGGTGGCCGCCTGCAGGGCGGTCCAAGCGGCATCAACGATTTCCAGGTCCTGTTCCGCAAGCAGGGAGATTAGGAAGTCAACGCTTTCGATCATGCGGAAAGAACCCAGCGACCCGATGGCCTGGATCCGCAGCGCGGGGGCAAATTTGCCCTCCGCAATCCCCTTGAGCAGCGCGAATCCACGGATATCCGGGCTGCGCTGAAGCACGCGCAAAGCCTTGGTTATGAGGGTGGTGTCAACCGAGTTGCGCAGCAGGTCGCCGATAATCGCAGCACCCTCGTCAGTTCGAAGATAACCGAGGGCGTCGAGCGC
>JBAZOJ010000032.1:0-22093 GCA_041648755.1 Candidatus Brocadiia bacterium | reverse complement strand
GCTCGCGATATTCCGCCCAGCTTCGGCTCCTGTGAAGGACGGAGAAGAGCTTGAAGAACAGAAGGTTGGCTCCTGCGTGGTGACCAAGTCCGGCGACAAGGAAGCGATCCTGAAACTTCTGACGGGCGAGGCGAGAATCGGCGATATAATACGCGTGGAAAAATGAAGAACTGGGAAGAGGAACACCGACTCCGGTCCGCTCGGAAGTATGCACAGCTTGCCGTAATCGTGCCGCTGTGGGGTCTGTTGTTCACGCTGATGGTATACAGGTACATCGCGCGCCTGAGCCCCTATGACCGTCGAATGGTATCGCAGGCCATTGCATGGCAGATCATCATGAACATGATTCACGCGCTCTTCTGGTCTTTCATCCTCGGCGTGTCATTCATTTACGAGGGGCGGTGGGCGTTCGCCGGAACGCTGATGGGCCTTATCGCGCTGGTAATATGGATTCTCCTGTTCTTCGTAGGGATATTCATGGGGCTGATCGCCGCCAACTCAGTGGAAAAGAACGAAGAGTTCCGATACCCAATCATTTCCGGTTTGCGTCGCTACCGGCAGCCACGCTGACAGGCCTCGTGCAGTATGCAACTTGAGACCCTCTTCTCCGATAAGACCTTGAAATACACTGGCCGGGAGCTTCGGCCGCATTGGATCTTTGAGGAATTTGGCCTTCGCGGCGATGCCGCCGTCTCCTGGGTCGGTCCCTGCCATGTCGGACTCGAAGACCTTGTTGACATCGAGGACGCAGACGCTGGCGCGTATATTTCGTCCGACCAGATGGTGCACGTGATCATCGAGCACTTTCTGTTCCGGGATCTCCTCCTTGGCGTACACCGTCAACACATACTCGCTGCGATTGCACAACAAGTAATCTACGAGCAAAGCGGAATTATGCCGCACAGAGCCGGAAATGACCTCTTCGTGGACGAGCGCAAGCTCTCCGTCTCGATCGCCACTTCTTCTCCGGTCTCGACGCTAATTCACTTCGGCGTGAATGTCATCTCCACCGGCGCCCCCATACCTGTCTCCTGCCTGACGGATTTGGAGATCCAGCCGAGAGAGTTCGCCACTGCATTGCTCGAAGGCTACAGGGACGATATCTCGAAGATGTATGCCGCCGTCTCCAAGGTCCGCCCCCGCTGATGGTTGCTTTTTCGCGCTCACCCCTATAATGGGTGCTGGATGAACCGATGAAAATAGCAATTGTCAGCGATATCCACTCCAATCTGGAAGCTTTCGACGCCGTCCTGACGGACATTTCACGGCGCGGCGTGTCCAGGATTGTATTCCTTGGCGATATCGTAGGTTACGGCCCAGACCCCAAGGAATGCCTGTCGCTTTCACGGATCTTCGATTTTATGATCCTCGGCAACCACGATGACGCCATCCTTTACAACTCAACCGAGACGTTCAACCCTCGCGCTAAGACGGCCATCGAGTGGACCCAGCAGGTGCTCCTCAAGGACATAGACTTCGTCAATCACATCAAGCGCAACTTCATTGACCACAAGATGGAGGACGGCATCCTTTACTGCCACGGCTCGCCACGCGATTTCACCCGTGAATACGTTTTCCCGGACACCGGGCTCGACCCGGAGAAAGTCCGGGAAGTGTTCGATCCACTTGAGTGGGTCGCTTTTGTTGGCCACACTCACCATCCGGGCGTCCTGACTCCGGAAGGCGATTTCTACTATCCCGAGGAACTCGATTTCTACTTCCGGCTCGGACGGAAAAAGTGCATCCTGAATGTCGGCTCGGTCGGCCAGCCGCGGGACGGGGATCCGCGCGCGTGCTACGCCACATTCGATGTTGACAAGGGCCTCGTGGAATGGCACCGCATCGAGTACAATCTGGTCAAGACTCAGAAGAAGATCTACGACACCCGCGTCCTCGATCCTTTCCTTGCCAAACGCCTCGAAGCCGGCAAATAGTCTCCGCTTCCTTCTCCGGTCTTCAGCTACAGTCTGCGAATTCCCAATAGCGCCGCCCCCAACGCTCCCGTTGTCTGCGGACTTTCCGGTACTGACACGGGCTGCCCAAGCTCCTTCGATAGCGCCAGCACCACCCCGCGGTTCAGTGCCACCCCACCCGTGAACACAATCCTCCCCCGCAGCCTGCGTGAACCCAGCAGCGCCGATGTCCGCTTCGCTATGGACCGGCAAATCCCGGCCAGAACGGCGGGCGTCGCAATGCCCGACTGCACTAAGCTGACAATCTCCGTCTGCGCAAAGACCGCGCACATCGACGATATCTCCGCTGCATCCTTTGCTTCCGCCGCAAGTTTGCCAGCCTCGCGCAAATCAACCGACAGCAGGGAACAAGCCATCTCAAAGAACAGCCCCGTCCCAGCCGCGCACCGGTCGTTCATCTCGAAATCGCAGACTGCCCCGTCTTCAGATAGCACTATGATCTTGCTGTCCTGACCCCCGATATCCACCACGAGCCCCACATCGGGAAAGATGCTCCGGCAGCCCACCGCGTGACACGTAATCTCCGTTGTTGCGTCATCGGCAAAGAGGCAGTGCCGCCTGCCGTAGCCCGTCGCAATCACCGTGTCCGGCCAATGGAGGCCCTTCACGGTCGAGCACAGGCGCTCGACCAGCTTCTGCGCCGTTTCCTGGGGATTGGCATTTTCAAGAACCACTTCGGACGCGATAACACTGCTCGAATCCACATCGAACAGCACAGCTTTTACCGTGCGGGCGCCTATGTCCACTCCACAGGTGACTCTCATTGCACTGACCTGCCATTCCTGCGGCGCTCGCGCAGCATTTCGACGAACGCCTCGACTCGTGTGGTGATCTGCCCGGGCAACGTTCCTGCGCTGAACGGGACATCGAACGAAAGTGTTGGAATCCCCATCCGCTGCGTAATCTCTTCCGAGATGATGGATGTCTCGTAGGGACAATGGGAAGCGCCAAAAATCCCGCTGATGATAACGCCCTCCGCCCGGTTGCGAACGGCCTCTCCGAGGATTCGGTCAACACGCATTTTGGAGGACGCGGCCATCGCGTCGTTCATCACCGACCAGGCAATCCCCTTCAGCGGCGGCATGTCTTCAGGGATCGGGATGAACGCCTGGCCAAGCATGTACTCCGTCCCGGCAATTCTGCACCCAAGGCCTTCCACAAACTGCACGATGGACGTATCGGTGCACGGCGTAACCCAGTATATTCTCAACAGGTCCTTGTCCATAGGCCCGGTGCGCGCAACGGCTCGCCTCTGGCAAAGATCGAGTATCTCCTCCAGGACCGCAAGGGCCTCTTCCGGGTCGCTGCAATAGTGCAGCGGAAGGAACTCCACTAAGAAAGCCTCGAGCCCCGCTATGGGCGGCGGATCACACCCGTAGGCAAGCTGCCTGATCCGGGCCGTCAGCGCGCGAGCCCGGTTGATTCGCGTGATATTGATAGCAATGTCATCGTCAGTGACTTTCGACCCCATCAGGTCCGACAACAGCCCGCGAACCCGCTCCATTTCACGCTCAACCAGTTCCAGGGCATGTATCGGGGCATCGTTCTGTCCCTTGTGCGAGGCGAATACGGCGCCGGAAATCCTGTCATTGCGACACTGCCTGAATGGCAACTCCCAGTATTCCACGTTGTTGCCCCGCCGACGAATCAACTCGGAGACCGCTGTCAGGTCGTCGCAGCACGCGCCCACCGCGGCAATCACCAGGTCTGGGCGAGGGAAATACGTCAGCGTTTCGAAGGCCCCCAGGGCGGCGCGGACAAAGCAGAACTCGTCTCCGGCCCCCAGCTTGGCTGCGATATCAAGCAGCGCCGGATCCTCCGCAAAACACGGTGACCACCACATCTCATCGCCGTAAAAGGTCAGTTGCTTCTTCCACGCATAGGAAAGCGCAGGAATCTGGCCCAAATCCTTCATTGCAGCGATTATCTTCCAGCCGTTTTCCTTCGCCTTGAAGAGTCGATCCTTCTCGGAGAAGATGAAGGACCACAAGCGGAGCCCAGCGGGAGAATTGTCATACTTCAGCCGCCGCAGAAGAAGGTCTCCCCTCTGCGCGTAGTGTTCCGGAGACAGCACGTACTTGGTGCCGCCGTCGAGTTCGCGCAGGTACCGGCAGGAGTCAAGCCACTGGGCTGGAATCGAGGCAAAGCGCCGATCCCACTCCCGAATGCCAATAAGTTCCGGGGAGACTATGGACTGTTCGAATATGTCGTTCATCGGGTGCTCCCGATCATCTCCAGAAAAGCCTCGATCCGGGTGCGGGTTCGCTCCAGCACCGACGGCGAATAGTTGCCGTCAAGCGACAGCACCGGAATGTGGTGCTCCTCGCGCAGAATTCCCGGCACGATCTTCCAGTTGTCGCAGAACGGAAGGCTGAAAACGATGATCCCCTTGGGCGAACGCTGCGCCACGGTGACGTTCAGCCGCGCAAGAAAAGCCTCCATCGGCCTGACACGGGGACACGAGGAGTACTCGAAGTATGCGCGCGCAAGGGCCACAAACGGATCATCTGCCCCTGCCGCATCAGCCAGGTCAATCTTGTACGGCGCGGTCACCGAGCAAGAGAAATCCCAGACAGGGATCCCCTTGTTCTGAAGGATCTCAAGCTCAACGGGCTCGGCGGGAAAATAGGCTGAGCCAATCCACAGCACCCCGCCCTGGCGCAGTGCACCCTTCGACTCCGGGAAGTACTCTCCTGCAATCCGAAGTAACTCCCCGGCGGACACGCTTTCCGCTATCCTCGCCAGCAGCCATCTGTCCAACGGGCGTTCCGGTGCGGATTCCTCGGCATGCGTCATCGCATGAGCAACCGCCCTGCTCTGGCCAATTTCGCCGCGCAAAGCCTCCATATCGAGATGGCGGCCGGATGCCTGCTCAAGCTCTGCGGTTGCAAGCCTCAATTGGTCCAGGAAATACCCGAAGGCGCTCTCGGTTCTTGTTGTTGGGAACGAGATCAAAGCGACAGGGGTGTTCTGTTCGCGCGAGATGCGCTCAGCCGTCCTGCGCATCTGGTCGCAGCTTGCCGATATGACATAGGCAATGAGAGCATCGGACCGGTCTTTCCTGGACAGAAGGCCCAGAAGCCCCTTGCAGTATGAGCAGGCATCGGAACGAACCATCATCTCGCCCCTGCTCTCGTCTTCCGGCGAAATGCCTCCCGATGCCATCCTCACTGGACGCAGCCCCAAGGCCCGGATGATCTCGATCGGGAAGGTCGGGCAGGAGTATCCGACGGCCGGGCTCCCGCCCTTCCCTGAGGCTTGTTTCAGAATGCCCCGAAGGGCTTCCGTCATATGGTCAGTCTTGCCGTTTATGGCCGACAATGCGCACTCTGCCCATCTTGTGTTGCTTGGCCAGTTCGTGAATAAAGCAGAACTCCTTGACCATCCCTTCGAGAAGAGACATATTCCATCCGACAATCCTCAGGGCGTCGAACGTAAGCTGTTGCGTGCCCATCCGGATGTACAGGTCAACGTATCCGGCAAACTCGTCGTAAAGCTCGTCGCACACCTGGATATCAAAGCCGTGCCGAGCGAGAAGCTGCTTGTAGCCGTCGGTCGTCTCCATGTACGGGAACTTCATGAAATCGCAGACTCTCGCGGCTTCTTCCTCGCTGATCGTGGGGCTGACAATCCAGTCCGTGAATGCAATTGTACCGCCCTGTTTCACAATGCGCGCGGCGTTGGCGATCAGCTTGTCCTTGTCGGCAACATAGCACCAGGCGTCCTCGCCCCAGACCATGTCAAAAGCGCCGTCGTGGCCTTGGATGGCTGAGACGTCAGCAAGGATGAACTCCGACCTGTCGGCCAGTCCGTCTTCGACAACCTTCTTCTTCGAGATTTCGATCATCCGGGGAGTGCCATCGAATCCGACACACTCGCATCCCCGTATCCGCGCGAGGAAGCGAACCCCGCCCCCGACGGCGGAGCACAGATCCGCGACCTTCATTCCGGGGCGCACCTGCGCTGCTTCAGCCAGCGCTTGCGATGATGCGAACCCGCCTGCATGGATCTGCTCGCCCATCAAGAGAACCCATAGTTCTCCCACAGGGCCGCCGTATAGTTCCTGTACCTCGCCAAGACCGGTGTTCAGTTTCTTCATTTCTCCTCCTTACGGCTGCAAGACAAAAACGCCCTCGAACCATTCGAGGGCGGCATACCACAATGCGGACGAAGTCCGTTACTGCGGAGGCGGAAGGATGCAGCCGCAACGCGGCCGCAAGCGCCGCGCTCAAGCATGAGAGAGGATAAACCTGGTTCTGTTCATTTTCTAATCTCCGGGGCTCTTATAGCCGGGGTCGGGACAGTCAACTTCAGCCAGAACAGTGTATCGCGGACCGGATCGATCAAGCTTGGTCGCAAACAGCACAAGGCCTGATACATCCATCGAACCGAACTCGGTATCGGAATACGCGTTCGCGATTCTAACCAGCGTTGGGATATCTTTCGTGTTTTTCACCCGGCCAAGTGTCAGATGTGCGTGGTAGGGTCTTCCCTCGGACGGGATCCCTTCATCGAGCAGAGCACTGTCGAGTATAGTGTGCGCCTTCGTCATCAGGCCACTTTCGTCACTGGCGTCAACCTTGATTACTTTTGGGAACCGCTCGTTCGGGAAGAAGGACACCCCTCGGAATGAAAGGCATGTGGGACTCGTACCGGCCAGGCTTTCCGTCATAAGCCCTGCGATGAAGTCAATGCGCGAGGCCGGAAAGTCCCCGATGAACTTCACGGTCAAGTGAAGGCTCTCCGGTTCAACCCAGCTCACGTGCGTTTGAGCACGCCGCAGATCGGCCTGGATGGCCCCGAACTTACGGTCCAATCCCGGCGCCAACGGGACGCCGACGAACATGCGGAGCATCGCCTCCCGGTAATTCATCGCGCTCCCGGCATATACTCAATGATGCGCGAACGGCGTTCTTCTATGTCCTTCTCGGTCAGAGTGTAGAACCGCTCAAGTCCGAATCCTTCGACCGCGAAAGAAGCCATGGCAGTGCCGTCGACAAGGGCATCCTTCAGGGCCGGGAGATCGGATTTGCCTGACCTCGCCAGCGAACCCATGAATCCACCGGCAAACGAATCGCCCGCGCCGGTCGGGTCCACCACCTTCTCCACGGGAAATCCCGGAATACCTACAAGCCCATCGTGACTGAACAGGATAGCTCCGTGTTCGCCCTTCTTCATCGTGATGAACCGTGGCCCGAGTTCCATGATCCTGCGGCCGGAGTAGATCAAGTTCGCATTGCCGGAGAGCATGCGTGCCTCTCCGTCATTGCAGAAAAAGCCGTCCACGCGGCGAAGAAGCTCACGAAGAGCACCAAGTTCATTTGAAATCCACAGGTTCATCGAATCGGCGCAGGAGAACACCTTCCCCTTCATCTGAGACAGGGCCGACGCCTGTGACGCCGGGTGGCTGTTCGCAAGAAACAGGAATGGCGCTGACCGATAAGACGCAGGCAGTTGCGGCTTGAAGTCTCCCAGCACATTCAGCCTTACTTCAAGAGTCTGAGCGCTGTTCATGTCACCTTCGTACCTGCCCCGCCAGAAGAAGGAATCGCGCTTCTCGTCCCTGACCAGTCCGGTCAGGTCGATGCCGCGAGCGACGTGAGGATCAAGCAGGTGATTGTCGAAGTCCTTGCCCACGATGCCCACGAGCCCGACCTTCGTGAAGAAGGACGCGGCGTAGGAGAAGTAACTCGCAGAGCCGCCCAACGCGCGATCGCGAGTGCCGTACGGTGTCTCAATAGCGTCGTACGCAACGCTGCCCACAACGACGAGCCGGATCATTGCGCCTCCTCTGTGACTGCAGGGGCTACAGGAGGAGGCTCTTCGATCGGGAAAGAGCCGGGGGTCTTGAAGAACTCAAGGGTCCTGACGATTCTTGCCATGGAACGGTCCTTGCCCAAAAGCTCAAGGGTCTTGAACAGCTCTGCCGACGCCGTCAGACCGGTTACCGCAACTCTGACCGGCTGCGCGATCTTCCCGAGCCCGAGCCCTGTCTTTTCGCAGGCACCCCTGAGGGCGGCTTCGATGGGAGGGGCCGTGAAATCGGTCAGGCCATTGAGCGCCTCGTAGGCTGCTTGCAGCGCGACCGGCGCGGCCTCTTTGGACAGGACCTTGTCTATGGATTCACGTTTGAATTTCAAGTCCGCGTCCGCGACGAAGAAATAAGAAATCGCGTCGATGAACTCCCCTACGGTCTTGATCCTCTCGATGTACAGCTTGATGATTTCCTCAAGCCACTGCTGCGAGGGAACGAGTGCTGCGAATCCGCGAGCGGTGATGATCTTCATTGCTATCGCGCAGATTTCACGCGGGTCGGAGGCCCGGACTTGTACGCCGTTCATCCATGCGAATTTCTCGTAGTCGAATTTCGCGGCAGTGGGCCTGACGCGATCGATCGTGAACAGTTCGACCATCTCCTTCAGGGACATAATCTCCTTGTCGCCGCCAGGAGACCACCCTAACAAGGCGATGAAGTTCAGGACCGTAATCGGCAGATAGCCAGCGTCAAGGAAATCAGTTACTTTGACCGCGCCGTGGCGCTTGGAGAGGCGCTGTCCATCCATGCCGAGGATCATCGGGAAGTGCCCAAAGGTAGGAGGTTCCCAACCAAGAGCCCGGTAAACGCAGATCTGTTTGGGAGTATTGGAAACGTGGTCGTCTCCCCTGAGGACGTGAGTGATTGCCATTTCGTGGTCGTCAACCACGCACGCAAAGTTGTAGGTCGGAAAGCCATCTGACTTTATCAGCACGAGTTCCTGCAGATCCTCCGGCTGGAAAGTGATGAGCCCCTTCACAACATCCACCCATGAGGCTTCTTCTTCGGGCGCACCAAGGATTATCGCCTCGCCCTTGCCTTCCTGTGCCTCGGCCTTGTAAGCCAGCCCCTGAGCAACGAGTTCCTCAGCATGCCGCCGGTAAATGGGAAGCCTGTCGGACTGGAAAAAGGGACCTTCGTCAAAGTGGAGCCCCAGATTATTCAGGCCATCGATGATAACGCGTATGGCGTCCTCGTTGTGGCGCTGGCGATCGGTATCCTCGATGCGAAGGATGAAAGTCCCGCCACAATGGCGCGCGAACAGCCAGTTGTAGAGGGCGGTGCGCAGGTTGCCGATATGCATGTACCCCGTCGGGGACGGGGCGAAACGGACTCGAATTTTGGGGCTATCCAAGGTCAATCCTCCAGCAGATAATCGAAGTCCTTGATATTCTCGGTCGCCGGATCGGTTGCCAACGGAGTGAACGGTTTGCCCCAGTTGAGCTTGTTCCGGATCACCTCGTACTGTCCGACATTGGGAGGGGAAAGAAGCTTGAAAGTATGGCGGTATCTGCGCACTTCTACAAAGGTCTCTCCATTGGGGCGATAAACCACCTGCCCATCGAGCGTGACCATCCCGCCTTCGACGTAGGGGGAAAGCCTCAGCCTGATCGGCTTGTCGGCAGACACTACAAATGGCCGCTCCGACAGGCAATGCGGGCAGATGGGGATAATTACCATCACACCCAATTCCGCTGCGACAAGAGGACCTCCCGCCGAAAGCGAGTACGCCGTCGAACCGGTGGGGGTCGCCACGATCACTCCATCGGCGGAAAAGTCATTGAAATACTGATCGCCGTGATGGACCTCGATGGAGAGGGCTCGCGGGGTTCCGCCCTTCTCGATAACAATCTCGTTCAGCGCGACGACATCTCCCGTGCCCGAGTCGAGCTTCACTCCGTCCAACCCGACCACCTCGAGCATCATCCGTTCGGATACAGAGTATTCGCCGCGGAATACGCTCAGCAACTCATCCTTTACCCTTAAGGGGCTGATTGCCGTAAGAAAGCCGAATCTGCCCAGGTTGATCCCGACTACCGGAACGTCATACCTGGTGAGTCTGCGTGCGCAGTTGAGGATTGTCCCGTCGCCTCCGACCACCAGGATGAAGTCGGCTCCGGTTGGATCAAGCTTCCCATGCTCAGACAACTCGACACACTTCACTTCCACTTGCTTCTTGAGCCAGGGAAGCAATGCATCGACCAGCCTGGAAGCTAATGGCTTGTTCGGATTGCCAAAGATGCAGACTTTCACGCGCGAATCTCCTGTATCACCCTTTGGGCGATGGATTTCGCGTCCAATCCGCACAACTCAAGGAGTTGTCTGCGCGAACCATGAGGTATCAGGCGGTCGGGCACACCAATGGCCAGAAACTTCCGACTTGTTGGCAGAGCGTCCGACACCAGCGAACCGAAGCCTCCGCGCTCGGAATGCTCCTCGACTGTCACAACAAGATGGCTTTTTGCAGCCTTCTTGATCAAATCCAAGTCCAAAGGAAGAGCGAATCTCGGGTTTGCGACGGCACACGAATGGCCCTCGCTCTCGATGATAGCCGCAGCGTCCAGTGCGTTTCTCAACATCGCCCCGTACGCAATAATGCAGACGTCCTTCCCCTCACGTACGAAATACCCGCGCCCAAGCTCGACAGGTGGTACTTCCGGCAACTCGGCGTACTTGGGGACTTTCGCTCGTGGATAGCGCATCAGGACGACCCGTCCGGAGTCAATCGCCCATTTGATCATCATCACGGTTTCGCGGACATCCGCTGGTGAACACATTACGATGCCAGGGAAGGCCTTGAAAACAGAGATGTCGTACAGACCGTGATGCGTCGCTCCGTCTTCACCCACAAGCCCGGCGCGGTCCATACAGACCAGCAAGGGGATATCCTTCTGCAGGATCACATCATGGAATACCTGGTCGACCGCCCTCATCATGAACGTGGAATAGATGGCGACAACCGGCTTCAGACCGCCTCTCGCCATCGAAGCCGCAAAAGTCACGCAGTGTGGTTCCGCAATTCCGACATCATAGGTTCGATCCGGGAATTTCGCAGCAAAGGCGGAAACACCCGTGCCGGTACACATTGCAGCGGTCAAGGCCACAAGCTTTTCGTCTTTCTCACCCAAAGCGGCTATTGTCTCGCCAAAGACGTCGGTGAAATTGGGCTCGCATACATCAAACTGCGTCGGCTGCTCCACAACGCTGGGACCGACACCATGGAACGTTATGGGGTCGCACTCGGCACGATGGTTTCCCTTGCCCTTTTCCGTAACGACATGCAACAACACGGGCCTGCGCAGCTTCCGAACTTCGCGCAGCATCGCAACCAGTTCCGGGACATTGTGGCCGTCGCACGGACCGAAGTACTTGTAGCCGAGGGTAGCGAAAATTCCGCTCTCGATCATCATGGCGGAAAGCCTGTTATGGAGGCGTTCGGCCCACTGAGCGAGGCTTCCCTGCATCAGCGGGAGCCTGCCTATGAGCGAGTGGATTTCCTTCTTGAACTCATTGTAGCCCTGTGAAGTGCGAAGCAGAGTCAGGTAGCGGGTCATTCCGCCTGTAGAAGGGGAAATTGCCATGCGGTTGTCATTGAGCACAACAAGCACATCGCGCTGTGTACTGCCGAGGTGGCAGAGCCCTTCGTAGGCCTCTCCGCCCGTTAAGGAGCCGTCGCCGACAAAGGCAACGACTCTGCGATCAACACCTTGCCTGGCGTATGCTTCGGCCAGCCCGGAAGCCATTGAAATGGAGGTGCTGGCATGGCCGGTATGGAAACAGTCAAACGGGCTTTCTTCAGGATCGGGATATCCGGAAATGCCTCCGAAAGTCCTGACCGACTTGAAAGCATCGCGGCGACCGGTCAGAATCTTGTGAGTGTAACACTGGTGCCCGACATCGAACACGAGCCTGTCTGTCTTGAAGTCATAGAGATAGTGAAGCGCGGTCGTAATTTCGACGGCGCCGAGATTGGAGGCCAGGTGACCGCCGTTTTTCAGGGTAATGTCGGTCATGTACTCGCGCAACTCGAGACAAAGCGCTGCCAACTCAATCACGCTGAGTTTCTTCAGGTCTTCAGGAGATGCTATCTTGTCCAGCAGTGCTCCCACGCACTCACTTCCTTCTGTTGGGTAGCGACTTGACGAACGCAACAAGATCCTCAGCGGACCGACCGAATGGGGTCAGTGCATTGGCGGCCTCGCGCGCCGCTTTGGTGGCAACTTTGCCCGCGCCCTCAACACCCCAGACTGACACGGCATTCTGCTTTCCCGCTTCGTTATCCTTGCCGACTCCCTTGCCCATTTCCTCAGGGGTGGAAAGGGAATCGCAGATATCATCGGTGACTTGGAACACGAAACCGCACTTCTCGCCAAAAGTGGCCAGTGCTGCGGTCTTCTTTTCGTCGGCGCCGGCACATGCCGCTCCGGCGAGGACCGATGCTTTGATCAGGGCTCCGGTCTTTCGAGTATGAATAAACCGAACGAGTTCCTCGCGCGGAAGAGATTTTTCGTAAAGGATATCGGCCATCTGACCGCCTACCATGCCCGACCAACCTGCCCCGATTGCCACTTCCCGCAGTACTTCGCGGGTTCTCTCCGCTGGCAGGTCGGCACAGGCAATTATTTCAAATGCCAGGGTAAGAAGCCCGTCTCCCGCCAGAATCGCGGTTGCTTCGTCGAACTTGCGATGATTTGTCGGCTGACCCCGCCGCAAATCGTCGTTGTCGAGCGCGGGAAGGTCATCATGGATCAGCGAATAGGTGTGGATGCACTCCAGTGCACAGGCAACATCGAGCGCGTCACTCATCTTCCCGTCGGCAAGCTCACAGGCTCTGACACATAAGTAGGGGCGTACGCGCTTTCCACCGGCCAGGGCGGAATAGCGCATGGCCTCCATCAGTCGGGCAGCAGGACCCTCGGCAGACGGAAGCAACCCTCCCAGGCGCGTGTTCACGGCAAGGGCTACTCGTGAAATGTGATCAACTTCTGCGGCCAATTTCTTCCTCTCCGGTTTCAAATGGAATCTCGCGAAGGACGCCTTCCGCGTCCCGGACAAGCTTGACGACTTTCCCTTCGAGTTCTCCGAGCATCTGATAGCATACCTTCAAGAGTATTGTACCTCTTTCGTACAATTCGATGCTTTCCTGCAAGGGAAGATTCCCGGATTCGAGCTTCTTCAGGATCGTCTCCAGTTCGGAAACGAGTTCCTCGAAAGGCCGCTTAGTGATATCCTCAGGAATTTCTTGCTTCATTCCGGCTTCCTTTCGAGACTGAGCCAACTACCGCATCAACAGCCCCGTCCGCCAGCGCAATGTCAATCGAGTCTCCCGCAGAGACTTGCATTACAGAAGATACCACGCGCCCTTCCATCCTGACAATAGCATACCCTCTTCCAAGAACGGCGAGGGGATTCAGAGCCGAGTGTTTGCTTTCCGCCCGGTCCAGCCGTGCTCGGAATGCTGATGAGAGCGCTCCCATTGAAGCACCGAGTCGGTTGGAAAGTTCATCGACCCGCTGAGTCATAGTCCGAAGTCTGCCAAGAGGACCGGACATCCTTAGACTGCGATAGAGATGGCGAAGGCCGACACGGGCTTGCCTGCAGGAGTTTGCCGCTCCGGCGGCCAGCCTCAGCCCATTCTCATCAAGCTGAGCCAGGATATCCGAGATATCCGCCGTAACCTTGACCGCAGCATCGGAGGGAGTCGCTGCGCGCACATCCGCTACGAAGTCCGATATGGTGAAATCCACTTCGTGTCCAACCGCGGAAATAACCGGCTTGACGATCGTTGCCATTATCCGGGCGATCCGTTCGTCGTTGAAGACAAAGAGATCTTCGTAGGAACCACCGCCCCTTCCAACGATAATGACGTCGACCGCCTCGAATGCATCCAAGTCCTTCAAGGCCTCGCAGATGTCCTCGGCAGCAGCGCTGCCCTGCACCACCGTCGGTCGGATGAAGACCGGAACATACGGGTTACGCTTCGCGATGATCTTGAGCATATCGCGGATTGCGGCGCCGCTGGGTGAGGTAGCGATCCCGATTCCCTTCGGAATGATGGGGAGCGGAACCTTTCGTGAGGGATCGTACAGCCCCTCGCGCTTGAGCTTTTCATAGAGCTGGCGAAACCGGATCTGCATCTCTCCAACACCGACAGGGCTCATCCGCTCGACGATGATCTGGTACTTGCCCTGGGGCTCGTAGACCGAGACCGCGCCCTCCGCGACGACCTTCAGCCCATCCTGAGGTTCGAACGCGAGCTTCTTTGCAGCCGTCCTGAACATCACAGCGCTGATGCGCGCGTTCTCATCCTTGAGTTCGAAGTACAGGTGCCCCGACTGGTGAACCTTCAGCGAGGAGATCTCTCCGACTACCTTGACGGAGGAGAACGAATCCTCCAGTATGAACTTCAGCCGGGCCGTTAACACGCTTACGGTGAGAGGTGCCTCCAAGTTTGCGGGAGGATCGAACAGTGGCTGATCGCTCAAGGCAAGTGCTCCAATGCAACCTTCTCGCCGGACCGAAGTTGGAGACGCTTGACCGCCGTCGCCTTACCCGTTTTCTCGTCAATATCAACCACCAGGCCGCAGAAGCGGATGTCGTTCTTTGAGACATCGAGCCTGGATGGCATTCCGGAGATGAAGGCGTGAATGGCGTACTCCTTGACGCGTCCAATGACCGAATCGTAAGGACCGGTCATGCCAAGGTCGGTAATGTATGCACAGCCGCCGGGAAGAACACACTCATCCGCCGTCTGAATATGGGTATGCGTGCCCACGACCGCGGTAACTCTGTCGGCGAGATACCATCCGAGGGCGATCTTCTCGCTGGTTGCCTCGGCGTGGATGTCCACGAATATGATCCGGGCAGCTTTGGAAAGGTCTCCAAGCAGCCTGTCGGCCGCAAGGAAAGGAGACTCGGCAGGATCCATGAAGACGCGGCCGATCAAGTCAAGAACCGCAATTGGTCCGAACGGAGTCTGATAGACACCGCATCCGGCTCCAAGAGCAAGAGGCGAAATATTCGCGGGTCTGAGCACACGCCGGTCGTCGC
The DNA here is from genome assembly GCA_041648755.1 of Candidatus Brocadiia bacterium. Taxonomy (GTDB): domain Bacteria; phylum Planctomycetota; class B143-G9; order B143-G9; family B143-G9; genus JBAZOJ01. The sequence goes on along the minus strand of JBAZOJ010000032.1, from coordinate 7,255 downwards.
AGACGCCTTCCTGATACTCCTTGTTCCGGAATATCTCATCGCCGGAAGTAACTACGTCAACCCCGCAGCCAAAGAGCTCTCCGGCGATCCGTGCGGTGATTCCGGCCCCGCCTGCGGCGTTCTCGCCGTTGACTACGACGAAGCCAACCCCAAGCCCACGGAGTTGCGGAACAAATTCCGCAACGGCCGCTCGACCCGGATTGCCTACAACGTCACCGGCGAAGACCGCCTTCACCTTGTCGCCCCTACCGGGCTACCTCGATGACTCGGGTTTCCCTGAGACAGGTAACTCGAATCTCGCCCGGATAAGTGAGTTCTTTCTCGATCTGCTGTGCAATGTCGCGGCAGATCTTGAAGACTTCCTTGTCGCCAACCTTGTCGGCGTCAATAATGACACGGAGTTCCCGGCCCGCCTGAATGGCGTAGCAGTGGTCAACTCCTGGCAGGGACATCGCGATGGCTTCCAGCTTCTCAAGACGCTTCAAGTACTTCTCCAGCGTCTCACTTCTGGCGCCGGGACGTCCCGCGGAAATGGAATCCATGACTTTCACCAGAATGGAGTACACGTTGTCGGGATCCACGCCCTCGTGGTGAGACCCGATGGCATTGACGACCTCTTTGGCCTCGCCGTATCGCTTCGCAATCTCCATCCCGATTTCGGTGTGAGTGCCCTCTGACTCATGGTCAACTGACTTGCCGATGTCGTGCAGAAGGCCGCATCGCTTGGCAAGCGTAACGTCAAGGCCGAGTTCCGTTGCGACCATGCCCATCAAGTGAGCCACTTCCTTGGAATGCTGCAGTACGTTCTGCCCGTAGCTGGAGCGGAATTTCAGACGGCCCAACAGCATGATGATCTTCGGATTGGCCTTAGCCAGACCAAGTTCGGTAAAGGCTTCTGTTCCAGCCTTTTGAATCTCGTTGAGGGTCTCTTGCTTAGTCTTTTCGACGACTTCTTCGATACGTCCGGGATGGATGCGCCCGTCGGTGATGAGTTTCTCCATCGACCTGCGGGCTATCTCGCGCCGAACGGGGTCAAATCCGGAAACGACAACGACTCCCGGCGTATCGTCAACGACAACGTCGGTGCCTGTGGCTTTCTCGAAGGTGCGGATGTTGCGGCCCTCGCGCCCGATGATTCTTCCCTTCATTTCGTCGCTGGGAAGGTCAACGGTCGAAACCAGAATATCCGACACCTGGTCGCCAGAGTAGCGTTGGATGGCCGTTGTGAGCAGATCCTTGGCCTTTTCGTCCACCTCGGCGACAACCTTTTCCATTGCCTTCTGGACAAGCTCGCCTACTTGCGAACCCAACTCCTGCTCGACGCGGACAAGCACCTTCTTCTCCGCCTCTTCCTTGGAAAGCTCGGCAATCCGAAGCAGCTCGGACTCCTGAGCGGCGATCTTCTCGTCGAGAACAGACTCTTTCTTGTCCAAAGATGCCTTGATGTCGTCAACCCGCTTTTCTTTCCCAAGCAGGTTCTTCTCGCGGTCGCGGAGTTCGGTCTCCTTCTTCTCCAGCCGGTCTTCGCGGCTCTCGATTCTCTTCTCGGCAACCTTGATCTCAGCACGAGCTTCTTTGGATTCCCGGTCGAAGTCGTCGATACGAGTGCGAAGCTTATCCACGGCCGACTTTTCGGCCTCAACACCGATTTCGCGTTTGCAGCTTTCGAGGTTGTCGCGCAGGCCAGCGAGTTCCTTCATCGCTGCGCGCTCAGCCTCCGCTGCCTTGGACGCCTTCTTCCGCAGGGCGAGTACTGCAAGAAGCAATACTGCGGCCACTACGGCCAAGGCGACGATAATGTAGATTTCCATTCAGGCCCCTTTCGGATGACAACAAGCTGATGTACTTACTGGCAAATGGGGCGATCGGCAGGCGAAAAACGAAACGATGAGCCGTGGGGCTCACTGCGAGGATGGCCTACGCGTACAGGTGCATCATTCCCCATAACGGGGTTGTATTCGCCTTGATCTATCGCTTCCCGCCGACGAGGCGGGCCCACTGTCGTCAATTATATTCGGCTCCGCCAAAATGCAACAAATCCTATTCCAAGGACTTCAGGTACTCCTGTGCCGGGATGAAGGTGGGGTATTTCTTTAGAAAGTCCTCGACCTGTTTCCGCGCTTTCACCTTGTCGTTGTTCCGTATCAGCGTCTCGGCGATGGACTTGACAGTCTCCCATTCCTTCGCGGCAGTCTTCAAGGAATCCAGTTGCTCATTGACCTTCAGGAGCAGTGCCCTGGCGTCAGCGGCCGAGGCAGCCTGCGGATACTTCTGAATGAGGCCATTGACTATAGCGAGAGCGAGAACGAACTTGCTCTCGTCAAAGGCCTTCTGAGCGGAAGCGAGCATCTTTTTCGCAGCAGCCTCGGCGAGCATCATCTCGCGATCCTGCCTGAGCTTCTGGATATCAGTCAGCGCTTTTTCGGTCTTCGCGGCTGTATCGGTTCCAGGCAGCCTTGTGCGAATTTCGTCAGCAAGGGCCGTGAGTTCGACCATCAGGCGGTCGAATTCCTCAACTGCGCTATTCTTGACGGCAGCCTTGATTCTCTCGACCAGGGAGGCTACCCGACCCTCAAGATCAGAAGTCGCACGACCAATGGCAGCGATTCCGTCATCTGCGCGCTTCTTTGCCTCAGGGTCGTCGGGAAACTCCAAGAGCATGTGATCGTACATCGCTCGCGCTTCGACGAGCGCGCCAGCCTTAAAGAGGTCGTTTGCCTTCTTCTCCAGTTCAGCAAAGTACTTGTTTCGAGCAGGTGAGAATCCCAGGAAGAGCGCACTGCAGGAAGTCCCCGTCTTGTTAACGCTGAAGTCAGGGATTGAGAGTTCGACAATTGCGAACTTCTCACCCTCCTTCGATACACTCGCGACGAAGGGCGCAGCCATGCTGAAATCCAGCATTCCGACACCTTTGCCAAGCATTATTTCCTCAACGGCCGGTTCGCTGACCGAAAGGGTCGGAACCGGAATAATCTTCGTCCCCTCGGCAAGGGCCAGGAAATCGCCGAAGAAAGACATGTCTGCTGCGACGATCAGAGCCACTCGTCTGAATTTCCGGTCGGCAGAACTGCTCAGCTTGTACGAAATCGCGATGCCCTTGTCGGAAGTAGCTGCGGAAAAGGCAAAACCGGTACCCTCGTTGCCGGAGTAGTCAAAGATCTGGCCAGTGCAGGAAACCTTCATTGACTGCTGATCCAACTCGGCGACCGGGAGTGAAGGCTGCAGAGAAAGGAGCGTGGGAACAAAGCCGGTGGTGGAATCCAAAAGAAGCCCGCGCCCGACGGCAACGCATTCATTCCTGGAGTTCTCAAGCCAGAAATTGGCTCGTCTGTCGAAGAAAGCGGTCAACTTAAGCGCCTTTGACTTCAAGAGGACAAATGCAGTCTGCTCCGGGGGGTCGATTTCATGAAGTCGAACGTCGTCAAACCAGATATCTCCGCGAGACCCCGTTGCCACGCAGGTTACTTCCACCGTGTCCGCCCAGGGAGGCATGGTGAATGTGCCCTCGGACGGAAGGAACTCATTGTGAGTTCGGGAAACCGGGATCGAGTAGTAGTCGATGTAGAGAGGACTCTTCGCCTTCGCATAAACACGCGCGCGCATCGCGTTGAAGCCAACAGCGTTCTGCGTCAGAATCTGGGCTGACACCTTGTAGCAGTGCCCGGCCAAAAGGGCGATCGGCTGAGACAGCGATACTTCATTGAAAGTATCCTTGTTGCTGTCGCCACCGAGGTTCCGGAACGCGAGGCTCTTCTTGCCGGTTTTCACTTTGGAGGTATCCACGAAGACATTCACAGCAGAATTGACAGCGAACTTCCAACCTTCGGGAGTGGCGTCCGAAGAGTCTTCTCCTTCGAAGGACGGGTTCACTGCAATAAGGTTGTCCGGGCGGATGGTGAGAGTCGGAGGCGTAGTCAGAGATGCATTCTTGTTGATGTACACACTGTATACGGTCAGCGCAATTGCGCCGGCAGCGGCGATTATCAATGCGTAAGTCAGGACGCCGCGGCGACGCTTGCCTCTCATGGAATCGAGCTTGCCGATCGCGGCAGCCTTGTCCGCAAAAAGCTTGTCTTCCGGCATTTCCTTCCCGATATTGCGGAAGATCATCCGTGTTTCGCCGATCTTGACTTCCGTTCCCACGGCCAGGGGTGATTTCACAACTCGCTGTCCGTTGACCTGGCTACCATTCGTCGACCCCAAGTCATTCAGGAAATAGCCGATAGCCTCTTTGGAGACTTCTGCGTGATAGTTGGAGACGAGGGTGTCGCTAATCACTATCGTGTTTCCGGCGTGGCGGCCGATCGTGCAAGTCTCAGTCCCCATGCGGTACTGCTTGCCGATTTCTCCACCCTCGATAATCTCCAGGACATAGATTGGGATATCCGGACCCTTGGCGGGGCCCGATGAATCCGCGGCGGCCCCAGTGGAGGGTTCGCCGGAATGCTGCGTGGCGGGGGGAGAACCCAGCTTCTCCCAAACGGCGGCGTTCTCGGGTATACTCTCGAAGAAGATCACGTGGACGCCAATGATAATGGCATCCCCTGCCTTCACGGGGTGGGACGTGACTCGTTCCCCGTTCAGCATTGTGCCATTACTCGACCCCTTGTCGACAAGCGTGTATGATTCGCCTTCCTGGACGATCATGCACTGGTGTCTGCTTGCCTTGGGATCGGAAATGGGAACCGTGCTTTTCCTTGACCGCCCGATCGTAATGATCTGCTCTTTGGTGTCTATGATACGATCAGGTTCTCCGGCCTTTCTAACGATTACGCGGGGCATAGGCCTCCATCCGTGTGATGCTTGACGGCGCCGGTCGACAGGCGGATACTTGCAACGGTCTGACGTCTCGGAACTCTATACAGTTGGTGCCCTTTTTCGCTCGCGAGTTCCCGATTTGCCTTGACAGAGCACGTAGTATAAGTATTATTTCACGCAAAACAATGCGGAGGTTCTCGATGACCAGCTTCAAGATCCCGGGGTCACTCGCTCTATGCATGGCCTTTTGCCTTGCGTTGGGCGTTTTTGCGTACTCCCCCGTCAGCTACGCGACTTCTTCCGAGGAGCACTTCTCCGAGTACTTTAGCAACGAAAATCCTGACAACGAGGTCTACCGCTCATCGCACTCGCGTCATTTCAAGCAGGCCGATGGCAGTACGGTTGCCTATATTTCGGTTGGCCCCATGCACTACATGGGAACCGACGGGAAATGGCACCTGTACGACCTCACCCCGAACGGAACCAACGCTGTAGGGTACGCCTATAGCGTTGAAGACAACAACCTTCAGACGTTCTATCCGGCCACATCCTCGGGTTGGGTCAAGAGCGGAAATCTGGAAGGCTATTTCCTGAGATGGAAAGAACACAGCCTGGCCTATTTTGCTCCCGACGGCGAGATGACTGTGCTCCAATACGCCAACAACTCTCTGGCAACGATCAGCGGCGAGAGACTTTACTACGACGGCCTGTACAGTGGCGTAAATGCCGAGTATATGAACGGCAACGGGGCCCTGAAGCACAACTATATCCTCCCCTCCCTGCCGTCTTTCCTCTCCTCTTATTCTGACGGATACGTTGGTTTTGGAGTCGAACTGGAGCTTGACCCCCGTCTATCCCTGTACGCTGGCTCCAGCCAGGTTACCGGCTACTGCGAATACGCTGGCAAGCTGGTCCTCAAGCTCACTACCGGCGATTCCGTACTCATCATCCCGGCCCCGATGGCAGGAGAAGTGGGCATTGTTCGTGACGGAGCATCAAGCGACCTTTCTTTCCAGTTCCAGTTCGTCGGCGACAAGCTCGTCATGTACACCAAGGTGCCCGTTTCCTATCTGAAAAGTGGTGACCGGCTCTACCCCGTCTATGTAGACCCAACCCTGCAACTGACTGCCAGCCAAACCCCCACCAACGTGAACGAGCAGGGCTACACTTTCAACGCTTACTACAACGGTGCCACATGGGGTCAAATCCAATACGGTCCGGTTGTCACCCCTCCAAAGAACTGCCTGGGAGTGTTCGTGGGCTGCTTCGCAACAGGAGCCAATCCCAGCCGCTCACTGATAGAATGGAAGACGACTTCCATCAACGACTATGCGCAAGTGACGAAGGTTGAGGTAAGGCTCTTCGAATCGTACAACTGGAGCTATGCAGGAACGGGCCAGACATGCGATTCATTCGCGATATCGACCAACTTCTTTGCCGATCCGTATAACATCGACATCCTCGACACGACTGCCTCGGTAATGCCATCGCCCAACTACTACCCCGCCCTGTATACCGACATGGCTGATGGCGATCAGTACTTGACGAACGTGATCTCATCCTTCTCAGCCAACACATGGTATCCTGGCTCTTCCAGTTGGCAGGACCTGGGTGCAGCGGCTGCAACCAACTGTGAAGGTGACCTGCCTGAAGCTTACTTCGGGATGTCAGTAGCAACTCGCACTTCCTCGCGCACGACGCAGAGCCTTGCAACGATTGCGGCATACAACGATACGGTCACGGGAAGCCGCAACCTTCTTCGCGTGACATTCACAGACGCGCGCTCTTTGACCGTTGACAGCACGTATAGCACTGCTCTGATCAGTATCGACGGCAATATCCTGCCTTCCCTTCCGGCAACCGTGAGCGTCAGCTATGGCTTCAGAAACTTTGCGGCAGAACAGTACATCGCCATAGTCGAGAACCAGGAGAGATACCGCTTTGACCATTGGTCCACGGGATCAACCGACCCGTCGGCCATCATCTTCATCGACAAGAACTTCGACTTTGCATCGCCCTTGGTCGCCACCTATGTTCACGAGTACTACCTTGACATCGTTTCCCAAGAGGGCAATGTCGCCGGCGACCCGAGCGGATGGTACACAGCAGGGGCCAACATCAATACCTACATTTCCGGCGCCGCCGGTCAGACGCTCGATTCCAGGCGATCGGTTTCGGGATGGCTTGGCGAAGGCTCGGCACCATCCTCCGGCACGACTATGATTGTTCCTCAGTTCGCATTGACCCAGTTCTCTCGCATCACGTGGAACTGGGATATTCAGTACAGACTGTCCGCACAAGGGGCCCTATCGCCGTATATCGGCCCGCCTCCGGGATGGTACTTCAGGAACCAGTTGATGGTCGGAGTGGGAGTGTTCCCCTATGTCCAGACCGATGTGAACAACCGCAAGTACGCAATTGGCTGGACGGCGCAAGGTGCGCTCGGGGATGGCAGCGGAAATGTTATCCCTGACTGGAACATGTCCAAGCCCACGAT
>JBAZOJ010000031.1:0-22159 GCA_041648755.1 Candidatus Brocadiia bacterium | reverse complement strand
CACCCAGTCAGCCCCGTCGAAATAGGCGAAAACCAGCGCGTTCCGGTCGTTGTCACGATAGGCAATTCGCGGCCGCTGAGAAATTGGATCAAGGGCAATTCGCGCGTAGGAACCGATGTTGCCCTGGAATGCTGGAGACTCGATGGTCCAGCCCGCTTCACTGAGCTTTGCGAGCATGAGGTTACCATTAGTCCGGTTGTAGTAGGCAATATTGGGCTCGTTGAACTTGTTCAGGACAAGCGAGCAATATTCGCCGACTTGAGCGTTTGTTGCTCCGCCGTCATCGACCGTCTGAAGCAGCCAGCTTCCTTCTACGGTGCGATGAGCATAGCGAAGGACTTTGTCCACGGCATCGAAATACGCGATGTGCGGCCGACCATTGCTGTCAAGCGCCAAGGACGCGTAAGTTCCCATATCGGGAAGGCCAGCGGCATACTCGGTCTTCGCCGAAGCGACACCCCGGCCGTCGACAAGTTCCGTAACCCACTCGATGCCATCGAAGTGAGTGCAATAGAGCGAGCCGCCACCGTCGGGATATGTGCGGTAATAAGCGATGAAAGGTTCGTTGGTCAGTGGATCCACTGCCAAGCTGCAGTACCTGCCCCAGTCCGGGTCGACGGGGGTAATGGTCTGGATGTTGCCAGTGATTGGAAAGATAGCGGGCAGATCTCTGTGCGACCAATTCCACATGATCGTGACAGGGGCGTCCATGGCGAATGTCACGAAATTGCGTGAAGACTCTGGAATGTCACCGAGGATCACTGAGTAACCATCCGACTTCCAGCCCGGGATAAAGGGAGGAACGCTGGCGTTGACGTCGATGCCGGCATCCATCCAGTGAGACCCCAGGGCGGGGTACGAGGGAACGCTGGCCAGGGATGACTGGATAGTCAACAGGTATTGAGTGGTCCAGTTCCAGGTAACCGTGGTCGGATTGGTGCGTATCCGGAATGTGTAAGAGAAGTCGACAGACCCATCGTTTCCGGGAACGCCCGAATAGTTCCTGGGGAGTCCTTCACCCGTTGCAGAGAATCCGGTGCACATGTATCTTACTCCGTCCTCGGCACCAGGAATGGGGGATTCCACGGAGAGGGCGATAGTGTCGTTATAGAGCTTCGTGTAGGTCCCGGCGGCGGGGATAGGGCTGCCCTGCGAGGAGATAATCTCCAAGGTGATGTCAGAAGGCTGGACGATCCACTTTATCGAGTTGGGTCCGGACATCGTCAGCGTGATTGATGGATTGGTCGTATTATCGAAGAAAATGGCATTTCCATTGAGGTAGTATCCGACCGCAAGGTAGTTCTTTCCGCCTGATGCAACCGGCGATGTTATGCGCGCGACCACAACAGTGTCTTGCGGATACCAGTAGTATCCCTCAGCCGGATTTGGAGATCCCAGGCCTGTGGGATTCGTGATGTCCAAACGATACTCGTTCTGCCACTGCCATGTGATGGTGGAAGGCGTATAGAGAACGAAGGTCACTGAATTGGTCTGACCGCCGACTGGAACGGCGCCCGTACCCAGGAACCCGCTGCTGACGTACCTGACTCCGGATGTCTGGTAAACGCTGTTCTGAACGGTTGCCAGTACGTTGTCGTTGGAGTCGAAGAAGTTGTCCCCAGGAGGAGGTGACGGAACGCCAATCTGCCTGGGATTGAGCACTTGCAGCCTGAACTGCTGGGTCCACTGCCACTCGATCGAGCCAGTACCAGTGCATATGAAAGTGATGACGGGAGTATCGGTGTACCCCCATACTCCGCTCTCCGGCACCGAGCCAGTGCCAAACCAACCTGAAAGCCGCCAACCCACATCGGGGTCACCGGTAGCCACGAACCGGCTCGTAGTAAGATTGGCTGTGGAGCCCACCTGCTGCCACTGGCTGAATTCCGTCGCTGGAGATCCGATTGACTGAGCGCTTGTAATAGCGATCAGGTATTCCTTGGTCCAGTGCCATGTAATGCTGGCATCTCCCGACAGAGGAAACGAAACCGTGCTGCCAGTCCCGGAGGCGGGAACAACAGTTCCATCCCCACTCCAACCAGTGCACCTGTAACGGGTGTCAGTAATGCCCGCGTAGGCCCAGGGGGATACCACCGCACATGTAACACTGGTCTGTCTCGGCAGAGGATTCTGGCCAACTGGAGGCTGCGGAGCACCGATCAAAGGCGCTTCAGCGTCAGTAAACACAAAGAGGTCGTATCCGGCCAGTCCAAGGCACCAGTACATCATGTTCTGAAACGCGCCAGTCATCATATCGTTTGTCCACGCTGTCAGCCCGGGGTAGAACGCTGACGCATTGCCGTTCCACCATATGGCCGTTCCCTTGTTATCGGTGCGGCGGTACACCGTCACCATGCTGAACCACGTGCCGTTACCGCCGTAAGTCCCACCCTGCACTTGGAATACGTCTATCGTACCGTCCGACACTTTCGGCCACGCGCCTTCCATGTCCGACGAGCCGGTAGTCGATGTCGTCCCGCTGTAGGCGGCATATCGCCCGTTCACTATCGGGTGGTTCTCCTGACCGGTCGTTACGCGGACAGGCCACGGGGAGAACGAAATCCACAAGTCCGAAGGCGTTCCGACAATCAGGTGGAAAACATCGAGCCAGTTCTGGTCGTTCTGTTCGGGATTCCAGCGCGTGTCGCCGGAAATCTCGCCCGTACCGGTGCCGATCAAGATACCGCCATTGTTTACGTAGTTCTTGAGAATGGTGGCGCACCAGTCAGGCACTTTCTGGCCCTGATAGCCGCTCCAGCCCCAACCATCACGGAACTGGTAAAGAACTGAAACGCGGTACGCGTTGATATTGGTGAGCTTAGATACATCGCTGAAAACGTCAGCGCGAGAAACAGTGGTGAAGCCAAGCCCGGTAAAAATGCCCTTGTTGGCATCCAGCGGCTTGTTGGCATGGGAATCGAGCAGCAGCAACTGCTCGGCGTAGGAAGGCGATATCGACACGCTCGACGCGGCGAAAGCAAGAACAACGGCCAAGATCAACAGCCAACGCTTCACGGTTGACTCCTTTCGAATATGACCAAGCTAAGCATCCTTACAATAGTGGCCATCGAGAGGCAACTGTTTCAAAAACCCTACTCAAGAAGCCGTCGCACGAGGAGCAGAGCCGAGCTGGAGTCAAGTCCGGCTGCTATGCTCGGAGAGACATGGTAGTAGAGCGAGACGAGCCCGGTTCCGAGGTTTGATGCCGAAACATGCAGGTCTCTTTCCCTGCAAAGACCCCGCACAGCGCTTGATGCATAGGATCCGAATGCCGCTGTAGCAATGAAACAACCGCCACCGCCGCCAACATTTCCGACATTCTCATTCTGTTCAGTCGGAACCGTGGGAGTCAGAGTGACCGGACCCCACCCGGAAGCCTTTTGATATCTAAGCGTGTCATCCGCCCAGTAGACGAATTGTGGCAATCCGTCTCTATCGAGCACAAGGGAGCCAAAGCGCCCGACATGAAGCCCAGCCGTATCGAGCATCTCGCTCACCCAGAACTTGCCATTCCAGAAAGTGTATCTCAGGCCCAGCGAACTGTCGTCATAGTAAGAAATGTGAGGGAAGCCAGCGGCATCGATGACAAGGCTGTTGTAGAAGCCTGCATCCCCGCTTGACTGCACGACCCGGTTGATCCAGACATTGCCTGCCTGCTGCGCAAGGATCACGTCAATTGTGCGAGGTGAATTGCGGAAATCCTGAAAGACGACGAAGGGCGTACCGTCGGCGTTGAACGCGAGGTCGATAAAATAGCCAGTACCGGCGATACTACTGATCTGGCTCTTAATCCAAGCTCCTTCGGACCGATAGATGAAGTATGGGGTACTGTCGGTCTCGTTCCTGTAAGCAATGGCCGGTTCGCCGGTAATCGGGTTGGTTGCGATGGCTGTGTAGGTGCCAACGTTGCCTACGGAGTCAAGGGCCAGATGTGGCGAGGGGGTCCAGAAACCATCCTGGTATTCGCGGTAGCAGAGATCTCCATTGGTGGCATCGTAGTATGAGACGCCCAACCGTGAACCAGGCAGGGGTGTGATATCGCAGTACTGGCCGACAAAGCCGGCAGCATCGACGATGTCGTTATACCAGTTTCCTTCGATGTCCTTGCGGGCGATCTTGAGATCGGCGTAGCCGAATGAGTAATAGAGGATAACCGGCGACTTCTGGTCGTCGAATATCAGCTTGGTGTACTGTCCGACAAGCAGGGAGGAATCCGCAGTCTCGATGACCCAGTTTGCACCGTTAAAGTAGGCGTACTTCAGGTAGCCGTTCTGCTCGTCGAAGTACGAGACTGCCGGGAATCCGTTGTTGGGGTCAATCGTGATGCAAGTGTACTTACCAACGAGCGGGGAATTGTCGATGGTGATGGGCAGATTGCTGAACATCGGGGTGGGTGTGAATTCGGCGTCGCGGTAGAACCATGTCACCGAAGAAGGGGCTGTAAGAAGGATGGAAATAGCGAATGCACCGCTGGAGGCGATGACGCCTGTTCCTCCGCTGCCATCGAATCGCTTCCCATCCACAAACAGCGGCGCACCCAGATTAATCGCAGTTCCGTCGGGATAGTAAGAGGCTCCTAAAGCCGGTATGCAAGGGATATCCAGCGCGCAGAGAACCGACAGTTCAAAGTACTTAGCCCACTGGAAAGCCACGCTCGAATTGGCCAAAATCTGGAAGTAGAACGAGTTTGTCGTTCCGGTTGCGGGCGCGCTTCCAGAGCCGGTCCAGCCGGTGCAGTAGTACCTGACCCCAGGGCTTTCCTGAAAGTACTGCTCAGCAGTGCAAAACACAGTGACGCCGCTCTGGAAAACGCTTACCCCAACGGGGGGAATGGTTGTCCCGTACTCCGAGGCCACCGTAACCGAGTATGTCACGGCCAGAGCAGCGCGATTCCGGCACACGCTGCATGCCAGCAGTAGGATTACACAAGAGAGGCAGACAAACAAAATGCGGGCCGAAGACATAGGCTTCCTCCGCTTGCCGTGGCCGCAGCCAAACGGTCTCTATCGTAACGGGCAACTATATCTACCATACCTCGTTTGTCAACAAAAACTTTTCCGTACGCTCGCGGAAACGCCCTTCCCAACAACTTTCTGGTAACTGGCGCAACGGTTGGGGCTGCAAAAAAACGGGGCACCTCTGAGGGTGCCCCGTGTATTGTGCCTGCGTTGCCTATTTGCGATGCTTCTCGATGATGGAGCGAATTTCCCCGGCCGGTTTGAACCCGAGCAACCTCTCCGCTTCGGTTCCGCTCTTGAAGACGATCATCGTCGGCACCGCCCGGATGCCAAAGCGAGTCGCCGTGGCTCGTGCCTCGTCGACATTGACTTTCACAAACCTGACGTTATCCTCAGGCTTGGCAGAGTATTCCTTTGCCAGTTGCTCGATAACGGGGCCCAGCATTCGACACGGGCCACACCAATCGGCGTAAAAGTCAACGAGCGCCACTCCTGAGTGCTTGAGTATCGCGGTCTCGAAATCCGCATCGCTGACGTGTGTAATCTCGGACATTTCTTGCTCCTTCCTTTCCAAGCTGCCCTTCGGCAGTTGATAATCATGCCTATTGCCGCTGGTCACCCGACTTCGCACGGGCTCAACCGCGGACACAAGTAGTATACACGAGCCCTGCTCGAAAGAAAGCAACTTCGAGCGACCGGCTACTTCTTGTCGCCCGGCTTCTCATCCTTCTTCTCTTCCGGTGGAAGATAGGACTTTATCGTCTTTTCGCCGGGCAACGAAAAATCGTTGTAGCGAACGATTCCCTTCATGTCAACGAGGATGTTGTTCGGCACCCCGACGACTTTGTAGCTGCCGGAGACATCCTGCTTCGTGTCGAGGAGGATGGTGTAGTTGATCTCCTTGTCCTTGGCAAACTTCTTCAGCTTGTCCCGCGCGTCGTAGACGTTGAGCGCCAGTATTTTGAGGCCCTTTGCCGCGAAGTCCTTTTCCATCTTCACCAACTCGGGAACTTCAGCCCTGCAACTGGGACATCCGATATACCAGAACACCAGCATGACCGCTTTCTTGTCCTTGAAATCGGAGAGAGCGACATTGTTGCCCTCGATATCTTCCAGTGTGAAAGCAGGTGCAACCTCTCCGACCTGCGAGCCGACCTTCGGCTTCTCTTCCTTCTTGTCTTCGGAGGAAGCGAACCGATTTGCCATAGCTAAGGGAAGCAGCAGCGCGACCAGGAGGAGTATTTTCAGAGTTTTCATCTCTTTTCCTTTCCAGTTACCCGGTTCAACCCACGTAGTTACTGCCAGCCGTGAAGATGAAGTACTGCGCCGTCAAGAGGAGCATGATGCCAAACCCTACCTTCACCGCCACCAGCCACGCCCCGCTCTTCGGCAAAGAAGCCAGGATCCCGGCGAACGTGCCTATAACGATAAAAAGAACACCCAAACCGAGAGAAAAAACGAACATCAGTGCTGCCGCATAGAACCAGGAAGCTGATGTGGCTGACAGCGTCAGGATTGCCCCAAGAGCCGGAGTCGTACACGGGCCGAGGATAAGGGCCGACAGGGCGCCGACCATGAAAGCTCCCATCAGTCCTCCCTTCGAGGTGCCGATCGGAAGGCGCCGTGTAACGAACTCCGGCATCTTGAGGTCGAAAAGTCCCAGCATTGACAGCGCAAAGAGCAGACAGATGTTCCCAACCAACAGATTGAGGAGAACGGAATTCGTCCAGACCCCGAACAGAACCTTGAACACCCCGTTAACGACCGTCCCGAGAATAGTGTAGACAATCGCCATGCCCAACACGTACGATACTGACAGATAAAAGCCGTGCATTCTTGATTTTCCCGAGGCTCCGCCGATATAGCCAACGGTGATAGGAATCACGGGGTACACGCACGGAGTCAGCGAGACGAGGAATCCTGCTACGAACACTATCGCGAAAGCAAGGGCACTTCGACTGCCTATCGCCTCCTGCGCAAGTGTTCCAAAGTAGTTGATCAGGGATTCCATCTCTTGCACCTCGTTGCGACTGACGCAACAAGCGTGCCATTCGGCGACGCCACAGGCGTCGTCCTAACATCTTATATCACAGATAGTTATGCATTTCGCGCTTTGCCGGGCACGACAGCAAGGGTCAGGAACTGACGAACATACTCCCCAATAACTGACTGCCCGATCAATTGGCCGTGCGGCAATAGGCGAGAAAGTCGGCTACTTCGCAAGCGGTCTCATCCAGAATATCGCCCATCGAGCGATCCGGGGCGGCGAACGTTCGGCGGATCGAGAAACTTGTAATGGCTCTGTTCGACAGATTGTCGAACAAGACGATCTCGACTCCGAACAAGGCACTGCCTCGCCCTGATGGAATCAGCCGTTTGAATCTTCCTACCGGGTTGTACTCAACTATCGTGCCCTTAACAAGAACTCCCGGCTTGTCGTAATCCCCAAGCCTGACATCAGAGAAAGCATCCGGGTACAGGAAATTGATCTTGTTGTAGATTCGCTCCGGGAAACTCAAGGAGAGCCCGGGTTCGTTGAGCCCGGGGAACATCTCAAAGCGGCCAATAATGAGCCTTTCGTACGCCTTGAGGCTTACGTCACGCGGAGCGTCGCCCGAGTACTTGAAGTCAGGCTTCCTGTCGGGATTCTCTCCGCTCCCAGGTTGGCATCCGGGCATGATCAGCATCATCATGAACATCGCAAGCGCCAAGGGTCGCAACATGGTCGTCCCTCCTTCATATAGGATATTGCGTTGTCATCGGACTGCTACCTTTTCGGAATGCCTTGCGAGTCGACTTCCATCAAGATTCTCGCTCCCAGGCGGGTAACGACGAAGCGCAACCCTCCGCCCGGGGTCTCTTCAAAGCTCGGAAGTCGGGTACCACTTTTCTCATATGAGATCACTCCGTAGGGAATTGCAGTGAGCAAAGGAGGAGAGTGCAGCCTGTACACCGGGCTTCCGCCGGGCAACAAGGCGTCTGGGAAGCGGAGGCCGAACTGGATTGAGACAGCGATCACAAAAGGGGCAAACAACGCGCCCCGCGCCACAAGGGGGCACGGATCTTCGCCATCCAACAGACCGTCTCCATCAGAATCAGCATTCAGCGGATCCGTGCCGAGCCTGTGTTCGGCCCGAATAGACAGGCCGTCACCATCTTCGTCAAGAAATTCAGCACCAGCCATACTGATGGACTTACACCACTCGCCTTCACGGACTTTGCTGAAATCCTTGCCAGGCTTCGACCGGGATTCAACTGTCAGCCAGACCGATTTTCCCTCGGCCTGAAGCCGGATCGGAACATATCTGCGCATGGGAAATCTCTCGATAATCCTGCCTTTCCCGCCCGGGTAGCTCTGCCAGAGCAAGTACCCGCTCCGGGTTGAAATGAGATCCACGCCAGGGGCAGAAAGAAATGGCCCGGCGACTTCATACAATTCGAACGCGTCCTCTCGACGAACCAGAGGTCCGCAGAGGGTACCCTTTTCCGCAATTCCGTACAGCATCCGGCGGATTTCGTCATTCTTTTCACCGTTGCCCGTCAATGTGACTGCAGACGGTCGACACCCAAACAAAGTCTGGATGGACACCTTGGCCGCGGAAGCAACGGAGCGTGCCCATTCATCACCTGTCGCCGCAAAAAGCCTGAGTGCAGGTAAGGAGATATCAGAGCCGCTTGCCTGAGCTTTCTCCAATACCCATTTCACTGGTGGTATGATGCTCATTTCCTGCAGAGCGCACCATTCGTTGATCTGTTCATCGAATTTCGCTGCCGAGGATGGCCAGAACTGCAAGGCCTTTCTGTACAATTCCACCGTGGATAGCGAGACTGTTTCTGTCTTCAGAGCGAGTGTCGCGTAATACGCAAACTCGCTCTCGTTTGCCGCATTTCCCGACAATGCTGGCACAAGTGCACGCCAGAAGGCGTCCGGCAAACCGCTACCGGTGTTGAATTTCCTTCCCTTTCCACCAACATACCCAACGGCCGCTGCAAGTCTCGCGCAGATCTCCTCCGACACTCCTGCGAAGTCCATCTCCTCCATCAGCGATGTCAACTGCGGGCACTCGACACAGCAACGGGCAAAGAACGCGTGAGGGAATATCGCCCCGTCCTTGTTTGCAGACTTGAGCGCCCCCTCGAAGAAGGTCGAGAGCAAGGCCGGAGTTGGCCATTGCTGGATTTGGGCAGACGCAAGCATAGTATCCAACTCGGGAGAAATCTCCCCGATCGATTCAATCAGGGCGGAAGCACCGACCAGAGGCAGCCGCCATTCCGTGAGGATTGACGCTGAAAGTTGTCTCCATCGCGACGCTGTGTCATTTCTTTCCAGAGCCTGCCTTAAGGCCGTCTCCAACTCCACGCATCTGTTGGCCCGACAGAAAGAGGCAACGTTCCTGAAAGCCGTTTCTCCTCTGAGAGGCGGAGATACGAACAACTTCGCCACTTCCTGCGGCATTTTTCGCCCGTTCAGGGCAAGGACCAGTTGCGCCAGATCTTTCGTGCGCTCTGCACTTGAGTTGCCCATGTAAAATTCCGCGAGCCCGACAAGCTTACTGCAAAGGCCTGGCCTGACAAGATTCTCCAGACATGTATCCCGGTCTCCACCGTCCGCGCTGGAAAGCCACTTCAGCAACTGAGCGCTGTTAGCATCGTCGCCGAACTGCGACATCAAGCGAAGATCTCCGACCTTCTCCGCGGCGGCCTGAATTGCGGACGACAGCCCTCGATACTCGTCAGGAGATTTCAAGATGAGCAAAGAGGCTTTGTCGAACAATGCGGGAGTCTTAAGAGCCCCAACGACAAGATCCCGGATCGGCGCAGCCTTGGCAATGCCGCAGTAGTCCAGGGCAAGAAGGGCTCTCTCGGTGTCGCCGGATTCCAAGTCGGCCTTCAGGACGGATGTCACGTGCGCAACAAATTTTTCCACAGGGGTAGAATTGCCCTCATCCCCGAAAGAGTGGCTTGCCAGGCAGAGGGCAAGGATGACCAGGGAAAGAGAAGCGGTCGCACACACTCGGTGCCAGTCACGACGAAGAATCAGAGATAACTTCTGTACCATTTTCCTGTAACCGACAGTATAATATGTCGTTATAGCATCTGTATGGGCAAAATCCAGCGAGCCATACTCCTCGTTCTGTTCCTTTCAGTCTCCACCAGCGCATTGTGGGGGGAAGACGCAGACCCCTCTCCCACCCCAAGCATGTCCCCCGGCGACAGCCAGGGCTATGCT
Source organism: Candidatus Brocadiia bacterium (assembly GCA_041648755.1). Taxonomy (GTDB): domain Bacteria; phylum Planctomycetota; class B143-G9; order B143-G9; family B143-G9; genus JBAZOJ01. Next base: position 11,971 of record JBAZOJ010000031.1, on the reverse strand, counting down.
GAAATGGAGACGGCTGCGCGCAATTTTACCGCATGGTGGAACGATCAGTCAGGCTATTTGCTGCTACCTCACATTCCCCGTTACAGTGGCCGCTCACCGGAAATTGGTGAGATCGCCAAACTGCTGATAATGGTTGGATACCGAGGCGAATTGGCTGAAGTCGTGCGCGCCCAAGCGATCAGCGAATTGCGAGAGATGGGACTCCAGGCATTGAAGCCCCTTTACGAGGTACTTCGCGGGAAATCCGTTCTTGGCGGCGTAAAGATTCCGGCAGGCATGAAAATGTCGGACATGCGAGCATTCGCCGCGATGGCCCTTGGCGAGATGGAGAAGCAAGAGGCCTTGCCAGAACTGGGATTGTGCCTTGACGATGAGGACCCCTTCCTGCGCGCGGCTTGCGCCACTGCTATAGGCAAACTCGGTGGGATCCAGTTCACAGACCGCCTCATCGAGGATTACACACGCGGACCACGTAATACAAACCCCTACCTCCGATCCGCTTACCTTGGAGGGATCGCCTTTCTGGCCGCTCCTCGCGCCATGCCAGAGCTCTTTGCCACTCTCGACGACCGCGACGCACGCGTACGCGGCAATCTTGCACTTGCGTTCGGAATGCTCTCGGAGGAAGCCGGCCCGAGAATTATCAAGCACTACCTGCACGAGTATGGCCAGTATCCTTCTGTGCGCCTGGCTTGCGTCTGGGCTCTTGCCGAGATGGGCAGGCGACAGGCGGCAACCTACCCGCGCGAGCGTTATACCGGGGAACTCCTCGATATCGAGGATACAATCCGTTACAGTGTCTATCATGAGAACGTTCCGCTCCTTCGCATACATTTTGCGTGGGCTCTCGGACATCTCGGAACCGATACATCATTCCAGATACTGCGATCGATGATCGGCGACGCGACACCTGAGGTGCAGGCCGCAGTTCTTGTCGGCCTCGCACTTTCCGGAAGACTCAAATCCGTCCCACCGGAGGATATCAGGGCTATTCCCGCCGTGTCGAACCTCTATGACGTCCTCAATTCGGCGATGCTGATCGACCCGCGCGACGGCAAAATCATTGAGTTTGAGAATCTTCTCAACAGCTTCACCTCCGGCCTATCGCAACCTGTGAAGCCCTCTGGCGAACCAGAGTCGGAAATCCTTCCCAGTGTAAGCGACATCGGCTCCTCGGCGCTGATTTTGCTGGCCGCGAAGACGTTCATCAGCGGACGCTTCAGCTTTATCGAGGGCGGGATCCCGTCATCCAACTCTTTTCTTGTTCGTCAGGCTGCCTTGCTCGCGATGGGAATGCTCCAGGGCGGCAGTGAAATGAGGCGCGCATCCATTTCACTGGCGAGGATCACAGCGGATCTTCCTAATTCACCAGTATTGTATGCTCTCGGCAACATTGCGATCGGCATGCTCTACAACGACCAGTCCGTTCCCTACCTGAAATCCCGACTGAGCGGAGAAAAGGGACATCCTGAATCCCCCGTATCCGTGGCCGTGGCCATTACACTTCTCAGAGGGCTTCCTTACAGAGACCCGCTTCTTGCTGTTCTCGAGAAAGACAAGAGCAGCGCAGTGCGGAGCGCAGCCGCCTTTGCCCTCGGCCTGATTCGTGCCCCCGGAGTACTCGAGGCCCTGGTGGACATAATATCCCGCGACACCAATTCGGTTGATCTCCGAGTGAGTGGGTGCTTTGCCCTGGCACTACTTTCAGACCCGGCAGGCGTCCCAGCGCTGTATAAGCTCGTAACAGATCGAAAACTGGCGCGCTCGGCTGACGGCAACTACCTCCGCGGCTGCGCCGCCCTGGCAATGAGCCGACTTGGAGCTGGCAGAGCATACATGCTTGCCCTGAAGAAGGAGATCGAATCGTCCGATGACTCCAATTTTACTGCTTTCGCATCTATTTCCCTGGGGCTGGCAGGCAAGGACGAATACCTGGATACTGTCATCCCTCTTCTCAATTCCCCCCTGGCATCCGTAAGACAGGCCGCTTGCCTTGCCTTGGGATTCTCCCGAAATAAAGCCTACTGGCAGGAACTATCCGCCATAATCAGCGACAACTCCAAGACGGAAACGCGCGCCTATGCTGCAGTTGCAGCCGGTCTGCTGAATGATGATGCTGCGGCGTTCGGCCTTGCGGACATACTCGATTCCCACAAGGAAAACAGTGCGGCCAACAGGGCGGCGATCGTTCAGGGACTCGCACTATCGGGAGTCAATAATGCGCGAGTTATGCAGACCTTGATAATGATGGGCGGCGATTCAGATGCCCGCTGCCGGAAATACTCAGCCGTCGCCCGGTTCGTCCTTGGAGACCCCGAGGGCATCGACCTTTTCCTCAAGATCATCTATTCGAGCGGCATGGATCACACGAAACTTGACGGACAACTGATCCGCGAGTGGGCAAACGAGTCTCTTCCCCAGTTCTTCAAGCTCAGATCCTATCTCCTGTACTAACCCGCACCTCCGCACGCATTCCTACTCCCCGTTTGGCGGAGCCTCCTTGTCTTGTGCATCCTCTGGAGGCGCCGGTGGCTGGATCTCCATAATCGCCTTCTCAACCGCCCCCCTGGCCTTTCCACAGGCCTCCAGAAGCGCCGAAGCTGTACCTTTGGGCAGCGATAGCACAAACATAGCAACTTCATCGGTCGACTCCGTCGCCCACTGCTCGACGAGGTCCTGCCTGGTGCTGAGGAATACCAGCACCTTCTCCTCCGGTAGAAGCGCCAGCCCTCCCCTCTTGAGCCATTCCAACCGCCAGGCTGCCTCATCCTGCGCGCGGGCATCGGCCTGTGCAAGATCGGCCAATGCCTGGGCAAACACCGAGCCGCGGGAAAACTCCGTTGAGGATTTCGTTGCAAGGAGTCTGGCGCACTCAAGCCGAAGTTCCGCGCTTTTTCCCAACGCCAGAAGACAGAAACATCGTGCATCGAGAATTGCGGCCGCCACGGAGGGTTCTCCTGCGCTGATTCCTGACGAAACATCCAACACTGATGCGGGCTGACCCCGAATGGTCTCCAAGATCCTTATCGCGCGCCAGAAAGGAGCACTCCATGTGGCCTCCGGATAGCTCTGCAGCAAGGTGAAAAGTGTCCGCACGGATGGAGACCATACTGCCGCGGCAAAGACCCCGGACTCGGAAGATGGCGGGTACACGGCAGGTTTCCATTTCCAGCGCTCCCCCAAAGCATTGGAAATTGCCTTGCCCGAAACAGAGTAAAGCCCCATGATGGAAGAGTCCAATCGAGGGTCAAGAATCATGTGGACGACAAGTGCGGACAACCGTCGTTCCTTGCGAAGCAATTCACTCAGGCCACTCATGCTGTGCTGCACGGAAATCACCTGCGGAGAACCCAGGAAAGGAAGAGGCAAGTCCAGTGGTATGGATCGGCCTGCGATCTTGTCACTCAGCCTCTCATCTGCAGAAGCAAGAATCGCAACAAACACGCGCATGTCTTCCCACAAGGCCAATGGCTGCCTTTGACTCAGGAAGTCCAGTAATCTGGCGTCGTCGTATTCGCCACCGGCCAGAAAAGCAATGGCATCGGTGGGAAGGCTCGCGGCCAATTCAGGCAGTTCAGCAATAAGTGCGACTCGGGCGCGAAATTCATCCGGCAATTTGCCTTCGGGACCATAAGCATCGTCAGGCAAAGCCACAACAGCATTTCTGAACGCACATCTTGCTATGTCGGGAACCACGGCTCGCAGGCAAATTCTGGGATTGGCGCAAAATCGCTTCAGAACCTGGTTCCCATCGACCCGGGAGAAGCAGTCCGCGCTCAAAACGCTCCAAATCCCTGCCTCAAGAGCAGTAGCCGAGTCTTCGTATGCGCCCCAGGAAAGCACGTTCGCATCGCCGAGGGCCACAGCCGAATCGCGTTGTAGAAACGCCGCAATAACCATCCGTCGAATGCGGTCCCTGATCGCATCCTCGACCGGCCTGTTCATCTTCAGACTGAAATCCAGCGCCGTGCGAGCTGCTTCAAGCCCCTTCCCTGTTTCCAGAGCTCCGTTGACAAGGACGCTGCATTGGACCAGGTCCGGGTTATCCGGAGTAGTGCATACTTCCATCAGCAGAGAGCTTCCTCGCTCACAATCCCCAAGTTCGATCAGAGCCCTGCCTGCAAGCAGTTTTGCTTCCCTGGCAAATCTGCTGTCCAAGGCAATCTCGATCGTTCGGTCGATGAGTTGCCGGGCGCCCTTTTTGTCCCCGATATACTGCGCATAGTCAATGGCACTGGAGAAAAGGAGTGGATCGTACAGTTCTTTCCCGGCTTTCCGGAAATATGCAGTTTCGTCAAGAAGCGAATCGAAGTCGCCTTTCCGCGCTGCCTTAAATGCTCGGAAGTATGACTCACGCAAGGCGCTTCTGCGTTCGGAAAGAACGTCCAGGTAGAGATCCACGCGCTTTCTGCTCTCAGCGTCTGAGACTTTTGCGAGCCACTTCACGCCCTCATCCCGGTCTTCGCTTTCAAAAAGGGACAACTCCGCGAGTCTGAGCGGATACTTGTCTTGAAATTGCGAGTACATCGAAATAGCCTTCTCGACCTCACCCTTTGCCAAGGCGTATTCAGCAGCAGGCATACAGCCGGTCGGGGAGAGAAACTCCACCGGCTCAGCTTTGGTGAGTCCACTCACGTCCACGGGAACCTGAGTGTCCGGGATTGACATCTCCATCGAGAAGACACGCATAGAATTCGAGTATCCGCGCCATTCCGATATCGACAACCGGTCCAAGACGAGCAGTCCCATCTTTCCTGCGGAGAAGGAGACTGCCAGACGCGCTGGCCTGTCCGCAGCACATAATGAAGCAAAGGTCGTCTCCCCCATCTGTGCGGCAACCGGACCAAATCGAAACGGATAGGCTCTAAAATATGATTCCGGTTTCCCCTTGCACTCCCAACGGGAAACGCCCGTCTTACCGACAAGACCGAATCCTCTCCCAAGAGGGAATACACCGATTGTGTCAAGCTCCGGCGGATCAACAGAAGAGGCTGAGGCCTTCAATTTGCGCTTGTCGCCCTCGCCGCTTGCCGAGAATCGCAAGCGGAAGAAATTCCGGGTTCTCGCCCCTTCCACGCAGAAGTACTCTCCCAGACCTTCCGGAATCACACTGGAGCGAGGTCCCCATTCGAGTTCGGACAGCAGCCTTACGGGCTCGCAGCCCTCTGCCCGCAGCCAGAGCCCTGCCGACACATTGGAACCCCCGACTTCTCCGTCGCTCTGCGCGTCAATCATGTAGAAACTGCTTATTGGACGGCCGAGACCGATATGGTCAAAGGTGCGATCAATCGCGGCTTCTGTCGGCACTCCGCCTTCCTCGGTAACGAACAGTCTCACTCCACCCTCAACCGATGCAATGGAAAGCACATCGGTCGGCGCACCGGCAATTTCCTGTTCGCGCGGGGATTTCGGATCGTCGAACGGCAACTCGAACGCAATGCGCTTGTTGTTCAGCACCGCAATGAAGGAAGGAGGTGTACCCGGGAAGACGCCGCAAGTGGTTTTGCCGGAGACGTACAGAGGATTATCGAGGTCTCCGGGATTGAATACCGCCAGAGTTCTTCTTCCCTCGAAGAATATCTCGCAAAGCAGGCTTCCCTTGTGCCAGACTGCCGCTGGACCGGCAACCCATCTGGCCCGGACAGTTCCCGCGGGATCGCTGCAACGCAGCAGTAACTGGGTGCCGACAGCGTGAACGACGGCTACCCAACCATCCGGAGAGGGAGATATTGAGCGAACAGCCCCAATCTCGGCGGTTGTACAGCCTGACAGGAGCAATATGGTCAAGAGCAACAGTGCCGCACTATACCGACGGAGGATGCGCATTCTTACTCCTGCCAAAGTAACCCGCCGCTGGCCATGTCGAGCTAATCCTCAGAGATGGTGCTGTCCTGCCGATAGTTTGGGGCCGCCTTAGTAACGATTACGTCGTGGGGATGGCTCTCAATCAGGGACGCGTGCGAAATCCTGATGAATTGGGCCTTCCGCGACAGGTCGGCGAGGTTGTCCGCCCCGACATAGCCCATGCCCGCTTTCAGTCCGCCGATCAACTGATAGACATAGTCCGCGATCGGTCCCTTGGCGGGAATCCTGCCTTCGATCCCTTCCGGAACCAGTTTCTCGCGTTCCCGTCCCGACTGGCTATACCTGTCCGCGCTTCCACTGACCATCGCGCCCAGAGAGCCCATTCCCCGGTAGTACTTGAATGATCTGCCCTTGTAGTAGATAATCTCGCCCGGGCTTTCGTCAGTTCCGGCAAACAGCGATCCGATCATGACGGTGCTGGCGCCAGCCGCAAGCGCTTTGACGATGTCGCCGGAGAATTTGATCCCGCCATCGGAAATGATGGGCACTGCCCCTTGAGTGCCTTTTGCCGAGGCGAATATCGCCGATAGTTGAGGTACGCCTATTCCCGCAATAACGCGCGTTGTACAGATCGAGCCGGGGCCAATCCCGACCTTAATAGCATCCGCCCCTGCATCCATGAGGAAGCGAGCACCTTCCGCAGTGGCCACGTTCCCCGCAACTACTTCGTTATCCGGAAACAACTTCTTCAGGCCCCGAACGGTATCGCCCACTCTTGCAGAGTGGCCGTGTGCGGTATCAACGACCAGCAGGTCCACGCCTGCCTTCAGGAGTGCTTCCGCACGGGCGAAGTCATTTACTCCTACGGCAGCCCCTACGACGAGTCGTCCGTCAGAGTCTCTGGCGGCATTGGGGTACTGTTCGAGCTTGGAGATGTCGCGCATTGTGATCAGGCCGCCAAGAGTTCCGTCGTCGTTGACGAGGACGAGTTTCTCGACCTTGTTCTTTGTGAGGCTCTTCTTTGCTTCTTCGAGAGTAGTACCCACTCGAGCTGTAATAAGGCGGTGAGTCATTATCTCGCTGACCGGCTTGTCGGACATTTCGAGGAATTTCAGGTCGCGCTTCGTGACGATCCCGACCGGCTTGAAGTCACCATCCACGACAGGGATGCCGCTGATATTCTGGGTTTCCATAAGATCAAGCGCTTCCCGAACGGACCTGTCGGGCGTGAGCGTCACCGGATCCCTGATAACCCCATTTGCTGAACGCTTGACCTTAGCTACTTCGCGCGCCTGCTCATCCGGGCTCAGGTTCTTGTGAATCACCCCAAGGCCGCCTTCCTGCGCAAGGGCGATCGCGAGGCGTGCCTCGGTAACAGTGTCCATGGCCGCTGACACGAGAGGGATCTTCAGGGAGATCCTTGGGGTCAGAAGTGTTGTCGTGCTCGCAGCAGCGGGGACAACATCACTGTATCCGGGGACGAGTAGCACATCGTCGAAAGTGATGCCACTTGGCATTGTGGGATCGAACATCTCTCGCTCGCTTGCTAAGGGAATTTGAGAGATTGTACCCTGTTTGAGGCAAACAGTTAGTCTGAAAAATCGCGGATGATCGAGTGAAACGTCTTTACGAAGGCTGACGGGCAGCCATTTACGTCGCAAATTCCGATGATGTACTTGAAGTCGGCGTCAGGGGTCAGAAAGAGGGCGATGTAGTCCCCGCCGCAATCGGAACTGCAAGGCGCCACGGGCGGAAGCTGTTCGTGGCAGACCGGGCACCGCAAAGGGGTGCGTACGCCAGGCTCAATACTGATATTTGGGGTCACGTACCTGGAATGGTCTCCGCCTATGGCAGACAAGTATGCGTTCAGAATCCGGCCTTCGTACTCCACCTCTACATGGATGGAAGGATGCCCGGAGATCTCCACATCCTCGTCAATCAACTGGTGCCCGTTGTGGCAGAACACGGAGGTTGCAACCACCTCGCCAGTTGACAAGTCAAGCGACTTCGCGACTCTCTCCGGAACCACGTGTTTCGGTTTCTTGTTCCTTACCATCGTTCCTCCCATGACATTCTATACAGGAGTGGCGGCCAATGCAAACAAAACCGCCGCCCGAGGGGCGGCGGTTTTGCCTGTTTTGTCACAAAGCTATTTGCAGCGGAACGTCAACCAAGAGCCCACTCCATGGCACGTGGTGCATCCATAGCCCTTGGTTCCGGGCCCGTTGGCTGGAGGATTCGGGTTATTCGGATTGTTAGGCGCAGTAGTCTTCGCTGGCTGATCCGCAGACTTGCCGGTCCCTTTGCAGATCGGACAGTCACTGACTTGAGCGCTGCCTTCGACCAGTTCGAGCGAATACTCGGCCATGATGCCGAACAAGGTCTCTCCCTGCACGTCGCGCGGCAGAGCGTCAAAGTACTTATTGTCATCCATGTCCTGCAATGGGAACTGCTGCTTGAGGCCTTTCTCGTTCTTCAGGCGGGGCGAGAAGTAAGTCCCTCTCGTATAGCGGACATTTATCTCCCTGCCGAAGCTCTTCCGGAGGATCTTGCCGGTGTAATCGCGAATCTCCAGCGCTCTCTTGGACCACATATCCTTGATATCCCTGTCCGGGATGCCGTACTTGAACGACAGCCTGCGGCGTACTTCGCGATGCAATTCGCTGTCCTTGCCCATCAGATATGTGCGATGATCGACCGTGAACTCGGCTTTCTTCGTCACCTTGTTCAACTCGATGGGCTCCATCTTCTTGACGTGCCTTCGCGGAATTTCCACGACTCCGCGCTTGTCTTTCACGTAGATGAACTCATCGCTCTCGACAAGCTCTTCCTTCTTTTCGAATTCAAGATCTTCGGGCGGCGGAGGCGGGATAAGCGCGCCATTCTCGTCGCACAGTTCCCCATCGATAACGTTGCCGTTGTCGAGCGAAACCCTGAAGCCGGGTTTGGATGGCCCGTCGAGGACTTTCCCGCTGACACGTTCGAGGATAATGGACCGAAGCAGTTTGTAGTAGTCGTCCACCACGCCTTCGGCGACTTCCAGATTGAGCTTATCCTGGATTTTCTCCATGAGTTTCTGCGCTTCGACCGCTGCGGCCGTTGTAGGATAGTTTTCGATAATCTGGTTGATGTAGCCTGCCGCTTCTTTCGTTTTCTTCCGAGCCAGCGCGTCCTTCGCCTTTTCCAGCAACTGAAGCGCAAACTGCTCATTGAACTTGCTGGCAAGCTCCTCGATCTTCGACCCGCTGTTCGTGAAGTACCGCTCGTCCAGTTCCATAGCCTTCTTGTAATGCACTGCGGCATCCTTCAGAGCTCCGATTTCCTCGCACAAGCGCGCCATCTTGAAGTGGTCTCTGGCCGAAATGGGATAGCCCTTTGAAAGCAGAAGCCTGTACAGCTTGTTAGGCTTCAGGCATTCACGCAAGTCCAAGGTAATGTCTTCCTGCGACTCGATCATGGTTCGCTGAATTGGACGGATGAGCTTCCCCTTGAGATTCATGACCAGTGTGTTCGGAGATGAAGCCTCCTCGTCAACCCAACCTTCCAGAACCGTGTTGCCTATCTTGATTCTCTTGCCCGGGCCAATGTACCAGGGAATTGCTGTATTGTCAACGAGTGGAACGCCGTACTTCGCCTTCAATTCGACGGCAAGGGACGCCATAACTTTGTCCCAGGGGAAAAACTCTTCCTTTTTGTCCGTGCCAAGGGAGCCAATCCAGCGGTTGAGCATGATCCCCTTGGTGTCCACATACTTGACTTCGCCCTTGATCGATGTGCCATCGACCAACTTGAAGTTCTCGACCTCGCCGAGGGCGATATTGGCCACAGCCAAGGCCATGAAGAGCAAGAGGACTGACGTGATCGCTTTGCGTGTCATACCCACTCCGTAGTATCTACCCGACTTTCGACATACCATTCGGATGTTTGTTCCCGCTTAGTGCCCGACAAGCCTTGCAGCGACTCTGTCCATGTCGCCCTTCTCCATAGCAGTGACATCATCGATGAAGTCGTCCGGACGGAGATAACCACTTGAGCCCAGATCAAGCCCCTTAACGATGACGAGAGAAATGGCAAGGGGAACATCGGGCTTAATGTCAGTGGGAGTCAGTTTTGCGCGCTTCAGCGCCGCAGGGCCATGGTCCCCCGCGGGGAGCGCCCTTCCAGAAGCAGCCACATAAGCCGCTCCGCAGAGATCGGCAATATCGTAGCGAAGAGGATCGATGTCGGGCTTGCGAGCTGTTCTGTCCGGGAGTACTACTCCGAAAGCTGACAGGATCGCTCCAGAATCGTCGTCTATGAGCACGTTTTCGCTGGAGAGCGCCCCGTGAGAGACTCCGGCGCGCGAAAGCTCCTTGAGAATACTCCTGCCTCGCCCAAGAATCATAAGTGCCTTAGCCGCGCCGAGGTACTTGCCTTCGTCAGTCAGTTCCTGAACAGACCTCCCCGGAGCCCGCTCGTAATATAAGTAGAGCAGCCCTTCTTCATCACCGATTTCCAGCAGACGAGGTATTCCCGACACGGAAATGTTGTTTCTGCGCTCGGCTTCGTAACGAGCCAGCCTCTTGTAAGGGGTATCGGCTGTTCTGAAAGGATAGTACACGAAGATCTCGCACTCGCCGAATCGATGGGAGTTTGCCAGAAGGAAGACCCCGGCCGGGTTGTCTGCAAGCTTTGTCAGGGCGGGATAACCCAGGAAGCCTTCCTTTGGAAGCCAGGATCTGTTTTCGAGACTTGGAGAAGGCTCCGGCCCAACGGATGTCGCTTCAGATGATTTTACTTCCGAAATCTGTAGATTGCCTTCGCCGACAACAATCTCTCCGTTCACGTCGCCAAAAGTCACCTTGTCTCCGACCACCAGAACCAACATGCTGATTTTCTGGTTGTTGATGAAGGTGCCGTTCTTGCTGCCAAGATCCTGCACGACAAGTTCATCACCATTCCGCAGGATTCGCGCATGATATCTGGAAATTGTCTCCGCCGCCACGACCACATCGTTGTCGCGGAACCGGCCGATTGCGATGTTATCCCTCAAGGGGATTTGCCTTCCCTTCAGGGGACCGTCCAAAAAGCGGAGACGATAGTCCTTCATACGGTGGCCATCACCTTGAGGGGATTATACCTCCGTTGCGCAGATCAGTATGCTTTCGCAATGTGATAGCGATACTTCGCCGCTCCTCCACAACAAACGCAGTTGCCCGGATCCTCTGTCTGGTTGACTTCGATATTGCGGATGGTTGCCTTGCTCTTTTCCTTCAGAACTGCCTCGCAGGTCTGCGAGCCGCACCACCGTGCCCTGACAAAGCCACCTTTGCCGTCGAGTATGGCGGACATCTCCTCAAAAGTCTCTGCCGTGGAAGTATGGTCCTCGCGGAACTTCAGAGCGCGACTGTACATCTCACGTTGAATTCTTTCGAGCAGCAAAGGCACTTCCTTCGAGATCGCGTCCATGGGCAGGAACACTTTCTCTTTGCTGTGCCTCATCACGGCAACCACCTGGTTCTTGGCCAGATCCTTGGGGCCTATTTCAAGCCGCAAGGGCACCCCGCGCTTTTCCCATTCGTAGAACTTTGCGCCGGGACGCATGTTGTCTCTGGCATCCACCTTGACGCGTACGCCAGTCAGGATCTCGGAAATTTTGTGCGCAACAGGCCTGAGTTGCGCCATTTCGTCATCGCCCTTCCAAATCGGCACGACAACCACCTGCGTTGGCGCTATGCGAGGAGGAAACACCACGCCCACATCGTCTCCATGCACCATTATCACAGCACCGACAAGCCTTGTGGAGACTCCCCATGATGTAGCGTACACGAGCTTACGCTCTCCGCTTTCATCAAGAAAGGTCACGTTGAAGGCCTTGGCAAAATTCTGACCGAGATAGTGCGATGTCCCTGACTGCAGAGCCTTGCCGTCCTGCATCAGGCCCTCGATCGAATATGTTTCGACGGCTCCCGCGAACTTCTCGGAATCGGTCTTTCTGCCAACCAGAACCGGCATGGCAAGGATGTCCTCTGCGAATCTGCGGTAGATCTCCAGAATCCGCATTACCTCTTCGCGAGCCTCCTGCTCAGTTGAATGGGCAGTATGACCTTCCTGCCACAAGAACTCGGTGGTGCGCAGAAACAGCCTGGTCCTCATTTCCCAGCGGACAACATTGCACCACTGGTTT
>JBAZOJ010000030.1:0-22316 GCA_041648755.1 Candidatus Brocadiia bacterium | reverse complement strand
CTGCGAAAACTACGCCGCCGCAGTGGTCAAGCGGACCCCGACCTATGGCACGGAGTTCAAGGGCTATCGCGAGGAATGTGACCTGCTTGCCCAGATGACCTATGCACGGAACGACAGCATCAAGTTCTCGGCAATTGATGCCTGGGGCAAGTTCGCGCCTGTGGGAGACATCGATTTCCTGCGTGTGCGGGCGGAAGCGCGGAGCAAGGACTGCAACAATCCCAATGTGGTCCTGATGCGTTGCCTGACTGCCGTCGGGGCGCTCGCCGCGCGCTTTGGTGGCGCAACGAATGCATCGTCCTGTGCCGACCGCGACAAGCTTATCGCGATCCTGCCGATGCTGGTTAATGTCCTGGATTCCGAGACACGCAACAATGGGGCGTGCGGGGGAGCCAGTGGTGCAATAAAAGCGATAATCGTTTCCACCGGAGCTCCCGAGGCGCTTTCAGCATTCATCCATAACCTGGGTGGGCCGGTCGCGTCCGACAAATGGCTGCAGGACTTTACGGCCAAGTACAAGACCTCTGCGGCGCAGGAGTTGAAGGCGCTGACGGGACAGGATTTTGGAGTGGAGATGGCCCCCTGGACAACCTGGTTCGACCGCAACAAGGACAACCTGTTCTACGATGCCAACAAGAAGGCCTTTGTCATTGATGCCAGGGCTGCGGCGGAATTTCGGAAGGGCCTTGCAGCTGCGAGGCGGAAGAACTGAGATAAGCAGAGCAGGGCGGGGCTAATTCTTGGGATGTTCCGCTTCGACAGCTTTCAGCGGACCGCTGTCGGCGGTTATCTGGGTGCCGTCGTAGGGCTCGACATGGATGGTTACGACCGTTTCCGGATAGTGTTCGCGGAAAGCGGCCATAATATCGTGCATGATCCGGTGCGCCCGTGCAACGGACATTTCCGGATCCACCAGCAGGTGAAAATCGACAAAGCGATGCGAGCCCGCCTTGCGGGTGCGCATCTTGTGGAAGCCCTTGACCGCCGGGCGGAACTCAGCGATGTGGTTGCGGAACAGCTCTTCTTCCTCTTCGGGGAGCTTCACGTCAAGCAGGTCCAGTGCGGATTGCATTGTCAGGTCGTAGGCGGCCTTGATAATGAGGATGGCGACGCAGAGCGCGGCAACGGGGTCTATCCACGTCAGGTTGATATCCGGGAACAGCCGATTGCCAAGGAAAATGACGCCGAGCCCCACCATAACGCCAAATGACGTGTAGACATCGGTCCGAAGGTGCCAGGCATCCGCTTTGAGAGCCACTGAGTCGGTTTCGTTCCCGATCTTGAAAAGCCAGTGCGAAACGATGTAGTTCACAACCGTGGATAACAGCATGACCAGCACGCCGAAGGAAGGCGCTTCGAGCGGATGAGGGTAAATCAGTTTCTTTACTGCCTCGTAGATGATCCATCCCGCGGCGACGAAGATGAGAACGGCCTCGATCGTGCCGGAAAGGTTTTCGACCTTGCCGTGGCCGAAGGGGTGTTCTTCATCCGGGGGCTTTGCAGACTTGCGTACCGCGATATAGGCTATCACTGCCGCGACCAGGTCCACCCCGGAGTGGATTGCTTCCGATATCACGGATACGGAGCCTATAAGAACGCCGACAATGACCTTGAATATCACGAGGGTGGTATTGGATACCACCGACAACATGGCGACTCCGGCCTTTTTCTCGTGATGCGAATGGACGTGAGACATAGAATCCGGGACCTCTGACCCGGAGTGAGATTATAGCGGGAATTTCGGCGTTGACAAGAATGGTTCGCTCACTCGCCGGGCCTTTGCCGAAAGAGCAAAACCCCTTAGCATATTGGAAACACCCCGTTGGAGGCGCGATGTCGTCGCTCAGGCTTGCTGCTCTCTTGCTTCTGTTGTCGTGCTTTGTCCTCCCTCAGGCACCCGGAGAGGATGCTGCCGCGCAAGGCAGTCTCCCTCTGCCCGTAAGGAAATACCTGGTCGGAAAGTACTTCCAGGGCCGTGAATTGAACGACCCGGCAATAGACGTTTCCGTGGAAATTCTGAAGCCCGCAGCACCCATCATCGAGCAGATCAGTGCGCTCGAATGGGAGAAGGGCCAACTCGACAATTTTGCGTCCAACAAGCTGTTCCTCGTTGTGAGATGCCCTGACCGCTCTGTCCGCGCTATTCACTTCCGGGACGGTGCATGCAGAAATGACCGGCTTATTGACGAATCGCGCCTGCGCGTGCTGAACCGCCTGTATTCGGCCGGTTCATTCAACGACCCACCTGCACCCGAGTTGGCGCGCTGGTTGGCCAAAGACTCAGTATCCGCATCCGATGCCTTTCTGACGGCCATTGCCCGGGTCAACGAACGCAGAGGCGCCAAGCTGGATCTTGAGACGATCGAACGTGCATCGCGCAACCTGGCTGCCCCGGGCACGAACGCCGACGCGATTGCCCGTGCCCTGAATGCGCTCGCAGAATCAACCTACGCTGTGGAGTGTTGCTGGGCTGGAATCTGGCTGCTGTCACGCATGGACAAGATGAGCTTCATGCGCGAGGAGAAGGTTGGCTCCGTCGAGGATTTGGCGGCTGCAGACGCGCGTACGTTCTATGAAAACGTCTATTACGCGGTCAAAGCGCGGATGGAGTTCCCCTGGGCCAGGAAGGTCACCGACCGGGACTTCCTTGAGTTCGTGCTGTCCCCCCGCGCGACCAACGAGCCCCTGCAGCGCTGGCGCAGGCATTTCTTCGAGGCATTGCAGCCCGAAACGAAGGGGCTCGGGGAAATGGACTTCGCAAAGGCTCGCGCCATAGCCGAGAACGCCTATGGCGACTATTTCCAGTACGATGGCAACACCACCTGGGAGGACTTCGGCCTTTTGACTTCACTCGCCGTCCACGAGGGCCGCTGCGAGGATTGCAGCAACGTCCTGAACGCGATGTACTGGACGCTGGGGATCCCGGCCTGCCAGGCCTTCACCCCGTGGTGGGGACATGTGGATGGAAACCACGCGTGGACCTGGGTGCGCGGAATGGGCGATCCTCCCGGCGACGGCAACGCTGGTGTGAAGATCTATGTCAAGACCTGGGACTCCTACGAGGATGTTACCAAGGAGTACTCGCCGGTCACACGGATTGCCTTTTCCACCGAGTCGAAGAGCGCCGAGCCGGTAACGCTAATGGTCTGGAATTCAGACGACTGGCGCGTAGTAGCCCGCGCGAAGATAATGGATGGCCAGGTGGCATTTGAGAATGTCGGGTGCCGGCTTCCATTTGCGCTGTGCATCCGCGTTCCCGGTGAGCCGGATCGCATAGCGGATGTCCGGCAGGGAGGCAATGTGAAATGGCTCCGGACAGCACCGGACGATCCCGCCGATGGAGCGCAGTTCGAAATGACGTACGGGAAGGATGACCTTATGGGCGGGTTCAATGTCGAGGAGGAATATACGCTGTTCCTCTATGCCGACAAGGGATGGAAGGAGATTCCTCTGACGCACCCGGGCGAGGGAAAGATTTCGTTCGCTGCCCGGGCCGACAGGCTTTACAGATTATCCGGCAAGAAGTCATCACCGCGGCCATTCACCGTTGAGCCATTGCCAAGTGGCCGCGGCCACTTCACGATCATGAGGTGAAGTGCTGGCCAATTGTGCGAGGTCATTCCTCGCCGTCAATATCCTCCGGGCCAGCCTTTTTTCCGGGGCGGACGCCCTTCAGGGCCTTGAGGATATCCGCGAGCTTCCCGAACTCTTCGAGCGTCAGAGCCCCATCCTGATTCGCGTCGAGCCGGGAGAAAATCCTGTCGACCATCTTGGGTCTGGCCCGGTCGCCGAATCGTTCCTTGAAGAAATCCCCGAACTGCTCCTTTGTGATTGTGTCAGCACCCTTGGATATCTTCTTGAACACCTTGTTCAGGTTGCCAGCACCTGCCTTGTCTCCTTCCACAAGCTCCGGCCCGGGATTGTCGGAGGCCTGCTTGACCACATCCTTGTCGCGCTCCGAGGGGAACAGCGAACGGGTCTTCTTCTGCAATTCGGCAATATGCGGCTTCAGCACGGGAAGCCGTGTCTGAGCGAAGAACACGCAGACAAGCTCACGGTCCAGATCTACCCAGGGGAATGTCCCAAGCGCCCCACCATGGCTGATATTCAGGGCTTCGCCATCCTTCGTAATGCGGTCGCGGTAGAACCCAAGGCCGTACTCGTCTCCGCCGTATGGATCCAGACTCTTAGCGGGGTTGACCGACTGCCTGCTGTGCATTTCGGTTATCGCCTTCCCGGACAGAATGCGCTTGTCGCCGTAAGTGCCGCCGTTCAGGTGCATCAGGTAAAAGGCTGCCACGTCATCAAGTGTTGATGACATCCCGCCTCCGCAACTGATATAGCGCCCTTCGCCCCGGTCTGCAGCTTCTTTCGGCACCGTGCTGGCATCCGCACCCAACGTGAAGGTTGTGTGCATCATTCCCAGGGGCTCGAGCAGGTTCGCGCGCAGGTAAGCCTCAACGGGCATCCCGGCAGCGATTTCGGCGCAGCATCCGGCTATGTCTATGCCCACGCCGCTGTAGCTGAAGGTGCCGGGCGGCGAGAAACTCCCCTCCTTGGCTATCAGCCGCGCGAAGTCAGCCATCGTTCCCGCCGTGGGTCTTCCGCCGGGATAAGTGCCGAGGATTCCCGACGTGTGGCTTAAGAGCTGACGGATTGTGGAGTTCTCGACCTTGGTGCCCTTGAATTCCGGGATGAACTTCGAAATCGGGTCATCAAGCGACAACTTCCCGGCATCCACAAGCAGCATCACGCCGGTAGCCGCGATCGGCTTTGTGCTGGACGCGAGCCTCACCGAGTCGTCCGGCATTATCTTGCCGAAACCCTCCCTGAAAATGACCTCGCCCTTGTGCGCGATGAGCAGGGAGTCCCCTGTTATCACGGCGTCATCCACGGGCTTCTTCAGCAGGGCCTTGATCGCTTCGATGTCTTCGGGCTTCAGCCCGTGATCCGCCGGAACGCCGGGCTTGATGACATACGATGGCCGCGCGGCCTTTTCCTGATCCTGGGCATCCTCGGCACGGCATGTAAGGGGCAGATAAGACCCGAAGCCCAGTAACAGGGCGATAAGGCAGATGGCGATACGTTTCATATCTCTCCCGGTTTGTCTCGGATGGTCACACCATCGACACAGCAAAATGGGTGCCAGTGGATTTTCGCACTCGCGCGGGGTATTTCAAGACAGGAACTCCCGGAGTGAAAGGGAGAGTGTAGAGGTTTCCTACACTGAGCATCGTGTCTTCCTTGTGGCACTGCGGCTGCCCGGGAACAATGGAACCTGCAGGCGGCCAGCCAAGGGCAGTGCAGCCGATCGGCGTATTCCTTTTGCCGATTTGGCACGGGCATTGCTTTATGCGGATGTAACCCATAAGGAGGAATTATGAAAAAGTTGCTGATCACGTTCTTCGGAGTCCTGGTTCTCGCCGCAGTCGTAGCGATAGTTCCTGCAACCGCGTATGCCGAGGGCAACACCACCCCGGATCGCGCAGCGATCAAGGAGCGCATCGAGAAGGAGAAGGAGCGGATCGCCAAGGAAAAGGAACGCATCGCGAAAGAACGCGAACGGATCCAGAAGGAGCGCGAGCGGATCCAGAAGGAGCGCGAGCGTATCCAGAAGGAACGCGAGCGGATCATCCGGGAAATCAGAGAGGCCATCGCCAAGGCGAAAGCGGCAAGAGAAAAGGCCCGGGAGAACAAGGGCAACAAGTAGTCTCCACTCACGTCCGTTGTCTCGCAAGCCGCCGGTCAATCCGGCGGCTTTTTTCGGTGGGCATTCCCGGCTGCCAATTCATCATCGTTCCTCATCCGACCGAAATTCCGTGAACAAATTCGGCACTTGCGCGAATATAGAGGCGGCTACGCTACAATGTGACGGCACATATACCGACGGAGAAACCAGTGAAGCGCATTTTCCGGGTTGTCTTAGTACTTCTTGCTGCCGCTGTTCTTGGCGCGGCGGGGGTGTACTTCTACCCGGTCCTGATGAGTTTCCTGCATCCCTTCTCCCCGGACAAAGCGCCTATCCGCCTCGTGGCTATTATGCCGGGCACATTTGTGATGGGGTCCGGGAAGGGAGACTTTTTCAGGGAGACTCCTGTCCACAAAGTCACACTTTCGAAGCCGTTCTTTATGGGCGCGACAGAAGTCACGCAGGCACAATACGAAGCAGTAATGGGTGAGACGCCAAGCCGTTTCAAGGGCGACGATTTTCCAGTGGAAAGCGTCAGCCGCAGTGACGCGGTGGAATTTGGCCGCAAATTGACGGAAATTGAAGCGGAGGCTGGGCGACTTCCGGACGGAATGGAGTATCGGCTGCCCACTGAGGCAGAATGGGAATACTGCTGCCGGGCAGGCAACACTGGGGATTTCGGTTCTGGCGATGATGAGAGTCTTCTTGGTGAATACGCGTGGTTCAAGGATAACTCAGAGGGGAAGGCGCATCCTGTTGGCACCAGAAAGCCCAATTCGTGGGGCCTGTACGATATGCATGGGAACGTCCAGGAGTGGTGCTTGGACGGATATAGCGAGTATCTGGCCAGCGTTGATGCACAGATCGACCCCGTCCTATGGAAAGAAGGTATGGCCGGCATATTGCGTGGCGGAGACTGGGGCGATGAGGCAGGTCAATGCAGTTCCGCTTGGCGCAATTCGGACAATTCCATTCATGCATTTTTCTTCTACGGATTCAGGGTGGTGCTCGCCCACGCCGACGCCGCTAACCAAGTGACCCTTGCGGCAAGAGCATACAAAGAGATCAGCGCCTTGCGTAGAGCGGCAAAGAACGCGCCAATTGCCTTGGTCGCAATCCCTGCCGGCTCCTTCCGAATGGGGTCGGAAAATGGCGATGGCGACGAGACTCCGGTTCACCGTGCCCGAATTGCGACGGCGTTTTGCATCGGAGCCACGGAAGTGACGCAATCCCAGTACCGAGCGTTAATGGGAGCGAACCCAAGCCGATTCAGAGGCGACGATTTGCCTGTTGAGCAAGTGACGTGGAGTGAGGCAGCGGAGTTCTGCAGCAAGCTGACAGAGTCAGAGCGAAACGAAGGCAATCTTCCCGATGGAATGGTGTACCGACTGCCGACAGAGGCCGAATGGGAATACTGCTGCCGGGCGGGGAGCGCGTCGGAGTACTGCTTTGGCGGAGATGCTAATGTGCTGCGCGACTTTGCCTGGTTAGACAGCAATTCAGCGGGGAGCACGCGCCCTGTGGGCCAGAAGAAACCGAATGCGTGGGGGCTATATGACATGCACGGCAATGTATTTGAGTACTGCGAGGACTGGTACGAGTGCCGATATTTGCGCGAATGTGACGGCCAAGCGGATTACTTCGGACCATCGACGGGAACCGACACTGTATTGCGGGGCGGTTCATGGAACAGAGACGCATCTTTCGCTCGCTCCGCATTCCGCTCCGGGTGTGATCCTTACGCCGGGATGGATAGCCTCGGTTTTCGCATCGTGCTGGGGAGGGACTTTGTTGGGGAGGAGCGTCGAGCAAATGAACGGTGGAAGCAGGAAGCAATGCAGAACCTGCGAAGTCAACTTGTCGCGATCCCACCAGGCACTTTCTCGATGGGCTCTGAAACAGGATGCGATGATGAAAAGCCCGTCCATCTCGTGACCATTTCTCGCGGTTTCTACATTGGCGCGATGGAGGTGACGCAGGCTCAGTATCGCGCTGTGATGGGCGAGAATCCGAGTGAATATGAAGGTGACAACCTCCCTGTCGAGGGGATGTCATGGGAAGAAGCGGTGGAATTTTGCCGGAGACTGACCGAGGCTGAGCGCGAGAGAGGCAGCCTGCTGGATGGGATGGTGTACCGGTTGCCAACGGAAGCCGAATGGGAATATTGCTGTCGCGCAGAAAGCACCGGCGATTACTACTTTGGCGCCGATGGGAGTCTCCTTGGTGACTACGCATGGATCGAAGGAAACTTCGGAGGAAAGCCGCATCAAGTGGGCAGCAAAAAGCCGAATGCTTGGGGCTTGTACGACATGTATGGAAATGTTGGTGAATGGTGCCAGGACTTATACAGTGCTTACCACTTTGATCCTGCCCCTCAAGTGGATCCGATCGGCCCTGCGAGGGGAGATAGTCGTGTTGCACGCAGCAGCAGTTGTTGCCTTAGAGGGCAGTATTCCAGTTCTTCTTATCGCTTTGAATATGAGACCGGCTACTGCTTCCCAGACGTCGGGTTCCGTGTTGTTCTGGGTCGGGATTTGATTGGGGAGGGATGCAAGGCGTGGAAAGAGGCTCTTCGCCAGATCAAGAGCAACCTCATCCACATCTCTCCTGGTACTTTCCTTGTGGACTTTGAGAAGGATCCTGCGAAGGAAAAGCATACCCGCAAAGTCAGCATCTCCCGTGAATTCCAGATTGGAGCCACGGAGGTCACCCAGTCTCAGTTCATGGCCGTGATGGGTGTTAATCCAAGTCGCTTCATCGGTGACGATCTGCCGATCGAATGCGTTTCCTGGGACGACGCCGTCGAATTTTGCAGAAGATTGACGGAATCGGAACGCAAGAGCGGTCGCCTTCCCCGTGGTCAGATATACCGCCTTCCGACGGAGGCGGAGTGGGAGTATTGCTGCCTGGCGGGCAGCAAGGCTGAACATCCCTGGTCTACTTCGGAAGGCACCTGGGATCTGCTGGGGAACTATGCGTGGTTCGAAGGAAATTCCGGAGGAGAGCCGCACAGGGTGGCTTCGAAAATGCCGAATGCTTGGGGTCTTTATGACATGATTGGGAATGTCAGCGAGTGGTGCCAGGACTACTACGCAGAACGCCCGATCGAGGCAGATGATCAAGTTGACCCGATCGGTCCGGCAAAGGGGGAATGTCGCTTGATGCGCGGGGGAGACTGGCACATAAAAGCCGCCTCCGTTCGCAGCGACAGCCGTTGGAGGGGTCTTGAATTCATGGGGAGTGTGGGCGAGGGTTTTCGGGTGGTGCTGGGGCCAATTCTGGTGCAGCCATGAAGCGCAATGCCCAAAGTGCTCCTCCGCGCGGTCAGACGAAGTTGCTCGCTGTCCTTCTTGTGTTTGCCGTGGTTGCAGCCGTTGGCGCGTGGCTGGCGTTCTCTCTAACGCCGTCTCCTCCGCGCGTTGAGAAGATTGCCTACAAGGATGCCCCGATCCCGCTTGTCGCGGTCTACCCCGGCGCCTTCATGATGGGAACCGACAACAGCGAAGATGTGAAGCACAACAACATATTTGGTCAAAAGACATACAACGACGAAGCGCCCATTCATCGGGTGGACATTTCCTACGCGTTCTTCATTGGCGCAACCGAGGTGACGCAGGCGCAGTACCGCGCCGTAATGAACGCGAATCCCAGCTACTTCAAAGGCGACGACTTGCCGGTTGATACGGTGAGTTGGAACGATGCCTTCCTGTTCTGCGCCAACCTGACGGAACGGGAGCGCGCGAAGGGCTCGCTGCCGCCCGGCATGGAGTACCGGTTGCCCACGGAAGCCGAGTGGGAATACTGCTGCCGTGCAGGAAGCACAATGGAATTCAGTTCCGCAGGCGACTTTGAGCAACTCCTCAAGTATATGTGGTGTGATGGGAATTCAGAGGGATGTACGCATCGCGTTGGCAGCAGGAAGCCAAATGCGTGGGGCCTGTATGACATGCACGGCAACGTGTGGGAATGGTGCGGGGACTGGTACTCGGCTGAGTATCGGGCGGAATGGGAGCTTGATCCTGTTGGCTCGCAGAACGGAAGCTCTCGTGTGCTGCGCGGTGGTGCCTGGAGCGGTTACATGGTTTTCTGCCGTTCAGCGAACCGCTACAGCGACTTCCCCTTCGCAAAGGACTGCACTTACGGCTTACGAGTCGTTGTCGGCCCGGCACCGGGGCAGAAGAACTGAGGGCAGGGGAATGAACAGGCGCACATTGACCTCAATCGTCCTCCTTTGCCTTGTCGGCCTCATTCTTCCGGAATCCGTGAAGCCCGCCCCAATTGCTGCCGACGAAGTGGCCTTTTCTCTTCGAGGTGACGATTTCTACTTCGACTTCGCCGCGAAGCTTGGCGAGTATAAGTACGAAAGGGCATTTGCTCCCGACGAGTACACCATCATGCGGGTAGACGCCTATCCGAAGAACAAATCCACTCTCGGCGATCACTGCTATGGCGAGCTTTTCTGTATGAAGTATGTGGCCGGGGCGCACCGGGTCGACGTTGAGAGGCTCGAAGGCTACTGGCTGATAAAGCTCGACGGCAAGCTGCATGGCGCGGCCTTATTCAGCGACGCGGGTCTTGATGCCGTGCTCGAAAGGCGCTTGGAACTTGTTTCGCTGTCATTCCAATTCCGCGTGTACCCACTCGCAGACAAAGTCCTACAGATAAAAGGGCTACTATTTCTTTGCGGGAGTGTCCCAGATTCCTCGCCCAAGGGAATCTCCGGCAGCAACGTGCAACTCGATGAGCAAGTCTATGACAATAGGTTGCTCATGTTCTCCCGCCAGATGTACAGCGCAGCCTACCGGCTATACGACGGTGCAGACAAGTGGCGGGCAATTGTGGACGTTATCAAGCCTGTTTCGCTGGACCTGCGGTATACGCAGGGGTGCCTGCCTGTTTCCCCGCCGGACAAACGCCTTGTCCTGCAAATCCTCAACGAAATCCCCGATTCAGTTCGGTACCTCCAACTCACTCTGATTGACTGCTGGAGCATCCGGGACAACATCCTGAGCATCCTCGGAAGCAAAAAGAACCTGAAGTATCTGTCTCTCGCGCTTCATTGCAGCGAAGAAGCGGGACCGTGTGAAGGGGAGATAGTTATTGACGTCCACAATCTGACCGCGCTCCGCCTGTCCTTCAACCACTACGCAATCGGAGACTCATACCCGTTTGTCATGTTGAAAGGCAACCTCGCTTCACTCAAGGTTCTGGACATGGAAGGCGGGAAACTGATTCTCGATCCACTGGATCACAGCGGAATCCAGGCATTCCATGCAGACGGAACAGTCCTCGTCCACAGAGCCGTGGGCGCGCCCAAGTTTCACCCTGGGAAGGTCAAGTTCCTTCCCGCGTTCCGCAGCGATCAAAAGGAAAACGCTGATTCCCTTGCATTGTTCAAAGAGATTCTTCGCAACGCCCGTGAAGCCATGATTTATTGGTCGGATTTCCTCGAAGACACGACTGAAACGTATCCGTCCGTGCGGGTGCTGTCTCAGTACTTCCCAATGGATGTCGAGGACTGTGCAGGCTTTCCATGGGGAAGGATCAGGACGGTTTTCCCCAACATGGAAGCTCTGGTAGTTGAGACTGGGTACTTCGAGGAAGGGACAGCGATGATTGACGGGTCTGTTCTTCCGCCGGTCAGGCTGTGGACCGTCCGCAATAGTAGTCGTTCTTCGATTGTAGTGGCCAATCCGTCGAGGGGGCTCGTGGTATCCGAAATCCACATCGAGCACTACATTGACAAGGTGTGCACCTATGCCATGTCCCCCGAAGGCCCGCTTGAGTGAGACTTTCCCCTTCGCAAAGGACTGTACTTACGGCTTCCGAGTCGTTGTCGGCCCGGCACCAGGGCAGAAGAACGGAGGGCAGGGGAATGAACAGGCGCACATTGACCTCAATCGTCCTTCTTTGCCTTGTCAGCCTCATTCTTCCGGAATCCGTGAAGCTTGCCCCAATCGCTGCCGACGAAGCGGCCTTTTCTCTCAGGGGTGACGATTTCTACTTCGACTTCGCCGCGAAGCTTGGCGAGTATAGGTACGAAAGGGCATTTGCTCCCGACGAGTACACCATCATGCGGGTAGACGCCTATCCGAAGAACAAATCCACTCTCGGCGATCACTGCTATGGCGAGCTTTTCTGCATGAAGTATGTGGCCGGGGCGCACCGGGTCGACGTAGAGAGGCTCGAAGGCTACTGGCTGATAAAGCTCGACGGCAAGCTGCATGGCGCGGCGATATTCAGCAAGGAAGGCCTTGAAAAGGTCACTGCCAGCGGCCTTGAGATAGTGTCGCTTTCATGCCAGGCTCACGTGCATCCGCTACCAGAGGGGATGCTCCGGATAAGGGGATTGCAGTACCTATGCGGGGTGGGGGGATCGTTCTCACCGGAGAGCATTTCAAGCAGCAATCTGGCCTTCGTGGAAGGTTTGTCGGGCGACGATTTGCCGAGGTATACCCGCCCGATGTATAACGCGTCCTACGGAATTCGGGGCGAGCCAGCAAATTGGCGTGCGATTGCAGATGTCATCAAGCCCGTCTCGCTTGACCTGTGGTACACGCATGGGTGCCTGCCTGTTCCCCCGCCGGACAAACGGCTTGTCCTGCGAATCCTCAACGAAATCCCCGAATCGGTTCGGTACCTCCAACTCACTCTGATTGACTGTTGGAGCATCCGAGACAACATCCTGAGCATCCTCGGAAGCAAGAAGAACCTGAGGTACCTCTCTCTCGCATTTGAAACCAGAGCGGAATCCGGACCGTGTGAAGGGGAAATCAGCATCGATGTCCACGGCCTTTCCACGCTCTGCCTCTCCTTTAGCCATCACGAGAGAATGAAGGGCCTTGTCGATTCATACCCCTTCGTGGTTCTTAAGGGCAACCTTGCCTCGCTGAAGGTTCTTGACATTTCCGGAGGGAAGCTGGTCGTTGACCCGCTGGGCAATTCGGGAGTCGAATCACTTTTTGCACGTGGCACGTTCCTTACCAGCGTGGGAGCCCCGCCAACTGTCCCATTTCACCCGAGGAAGATCTATTTCTACCCTCCGGAAATCGGAAATCAGACGGCGAAGGAAGCATCTTTTTCCATCTTCCTGGACATGCTTCAGCATGCGGAGGATGCGTCATTCCCATGGGTCGACCTACTCCAAGGGAAGGACACAAGCTTCCCCTCCGTGCGGATACTGTCTCATCACTTCCAGAGCCTTGAGGATGTCAACCATGTTCCATGGGAGAAGCTCAAGACGACCTTTCCCAATCTCAGGGATCTCTTCATATCGGCTTACGATGGGATACTGACAACGTCCATAGATGGCTCGGCCCTCTCCCACGTCCGGCTGTGGACTGTAAGCGACGGAGAAGCTGGGTTCAGCGTGTGGCGCCCGGCAGAGAATACGGTGGTTGTCGAAATACGCCTCGATGACCGTGGTCTGAGGAGCACTGCCGAGCCGATGTCCCCCGAAGGCCCGCTTGATTGAGACTTCCACGCACGCCAAGCGGATCACAGATATCCTAAGGGCATTCCCTTGTGCCTCCAGATCTCCGGGATATAATGAGATGAGGCGGGGGCGGATTTCAGCCATCCGACCGCCCGGGGGATCCATATGCGAATGCTGTCCTTCACCATCAGTCTGCTGCTTCTTCTTGCCGCAAGCACGGTCTCTTTCGGCGAAGTAGTCTATACACATATCGAGCAGGCTTCTCCGCTCTGTTATTCCTATGAAATGGACGCAGGTTTCGACTGCGAGCCCTATGGGGGCAGCGAAGAATTCGACATGTCATCGAAGAGACTTGCGGCATTTGCCACTGGCTGGCGCTCCTGGCCGGGCGCCCCGACACTGCGGGAGGATGATGTCCTCTGCTATCTGCCCGCTAAGCTCGACAATCCCTTCAAGTACGTGTTCTTCGACCGGGGTCGCGGCGACTCCCGATTTCGCATTGTCGGCAGGCTGATATACCGGGACGACAAGCTGTTCGGCCTTTCGCTTCCCGGCAAAGATCCTGATTCTGTCATTGATTTGCTCGATCTCAGCTTGCTTCGTTACCTGTATATCGGAGAGGCAGTTCCTGAGGAAATCCTTGATCGGCTCGCCAAGGGTTGCACCGGGCTGAAGTACATTTGCCTTACCCCGAAGCAGGCTCCGTGCCTGCGCAAGTTCCTCAAGGCCTGCCCCATCGAATACTATCATGTGTGCGGAAGCCAATGTCGCCTATGGAGTGCTCAGTTCCTATACGAGCGGAATGTCCCCGTTTCGGTCGAGGATATTTCCCCACCGCATGAGTATCTGCCTGACTTTGACGTGCCTTCCCTGAAGTACCTGACCATAAACGAGAATGGCTTTTCGTATGATTCAGCAACTCTGCGCTACCCGAACCTGGAGGGGTTGATTATTGGATACTCCAGCAGTCCGGAAGACTTGTATCGCTTCATTGTCTCCCGTGCGTCGAAACTGCGGATTCTCGTTGTGGCACCGGAAGGGCTGCCTAAGATGCCATTGCCGGACGGAATCCTCGCTTCGGACAAGCTTGAACACCTGCACGCCCATGGGATGAGCATTGCCAATCCGGCCTACGCCATCGCGAGCCCACTGCTTCGATCCCTTTCGATGGACGAAGACTCAAAAAGCCTCATTCCGCGAGTGAAATCGCAGGCAATCGAGTATCTCTCGTTGCGAAATCTGAACAGTAGCTTGGACATCGAAGTATTCCCCGCACTGAAGGTGCTTTCGGTCATGTCCGTAGGCCTGTTTGCGGCGGGGGGGAAGCGACCGTCCCTGCGCTCGCTGATTGTCCGCGAGGCGGAATGCACACTCACGAGCCTCGTGACCATGATGTCCTGCGTTCCAGGGGGAACCTGCGAAATCGAATCCTTGAAAGTGAAGGGCCTTTTCCCCGCAGAAGGAACGGGACTCGAGATGCCTGCGGAACTCAAGATTCTGTGTATCAGATCAACAGCAAAGGACTTGCCCGCTGCGCTGAAAGGCCTTATAGACGCAATTCGGGGGTGTCCGGATGCTTCGTTGTGCTGTGTTGATTCTGACTCCGACGAGACCATCGCCCAGGCTCGCGGCTCTGATGCTGTCAAGCTGTTCATCGGAAAGAGGTTCCTGCTGAACAAGCGTAAAGGAATCGAGCTCCGACTTCCTGACGGTGTGGATAGGATATTCAACAGCATGACCCTTGGGCGCAATGGGATGATGCACTCACCGATTGTCGAGGCGGATTACATCGCGAGCAGGCTGGTTGAGATAGTCAAGGTTCAGGGAAAACGCTGGTAGTATTGACATCCTGTCAGGACGTCCTGAGGTCGGGCAATCCCTGCCTTTTCCGTCCTTGGCGTCCATTCGCGGTCAGACTCCTTCACTTTGGCTCGTCTTCCCTGCAGGGCTCGCCTTCGTGCTACTTCGTGTCCTTGGTGGAGGAAACTCCGGGATTCTCCGGCTCCACTTCAGGTGGAATGGGTTCTTGCCGCCTCCGCAGCGTCACCTTGGTCTCCTCATATGCGCTGTACAGCACCGGCACGACGTACATCGTCACCACCACCAGCATCATCCCGCCAAATGACGGTATCGCCATCGGCACCATTATGTCCGAGCCCCGTCCCGTCGAGCTGAGCACAGGAAGCAGCGCCAGCACCGTAGTAGCCGTTGTCATAAGGCAGGGGCGCACTCTGCGTACGCCAGCCTCAAGTACTGCCGCCCTGACCCCGGCGGTGTCCGTGGGATGATTGCGTTGGAAGGACTGCTGGATATAGGTCGCCATCACCACGCCGTCGTCGGTGGCGACGCCGAACAGTGCAAGGAAGCCAACCCAGACCGCGACGCTGAGGTTGATGGTGTGCATGGAGAAAAGCTCACGGAGGTTGGCCCCCATCAGTGAAAAGTCCATAAACCACGGCTGTCCGTACAGCCACAGCAGCAGGAATCCGCCAGCCCATGCGAATGCGATGCCCGAGAATACGATCAGGGTGACCGGCATGTCCGAGAATTGCAGGTACAGGATCAGGAAAATCAGGAACAGGGCGATGGGCAGGATGAGGCTCAGGCGCTTCTCGGACCTGATAGAGTTCTCGTAGTTGCCCGCAAACGCGTAGCGGACGCCCTTGGGCACCACCAGCGCCCCTGACTGGATTTGGGTCTTGAGGTAGCCGTCGGCGGCCTCGACCACATCCACTTCCGCGTACTCCGGATGGCGGTCGAACAACACGTAGCCCACAAGGAAGGTGTTCTCGCTCTTTAGCATCATCGGGCCGCGCGTAAAGTTGATCTTCGCAAGTTGCGACAGGGGAATCTGTGCGCCCATCCGGGTGGGAATCAGAATTTTCGCAAGATCTTCGAGAGTCCCGCGCAGTTCCCGCATATAGCGGACGCGCACGGAAAACCTCTCGCGGCCCTCGATCGCCGTGGTCGCCTTCATTCCTCCGATGGCCGCCTCGATTATATCGTTCACTTCGCCGATCATTACACCGTAACGCGCCGCAGCCTCACGGTCGGGCACAATCTCGATGTACGGCGCGCCCAACCCGCGCTCGGTGTAGACCGACGAAGCCTCGATGGATGGCACCTGGCGCAGCGAGTTTTCGATCTGGAAGCTGAACTTCTCGATGGTCTCGAGGTCGGGGCCGTAGACCTTGATGCCCATAGGCGCGCGCATTCCGCTCTGCAGCATGACAATGCGTGTGGCAATCGGCTGGAGCTTGGGTGCGCTCGTGACGCCCGGCACCGTCGCGGCGGAGGTTATCTCCCGCCAGATATCGTCAGGGGTGTTGATGCCGCCCCACTTGTCGCGGCCCTTGTTAAGGTCAAGATCCAGGGCAGGGCGCCAGTTGCGGAACGGCTTTCCGTCGGGGTCAGGAATCAGATTGCCCGCGGAGTCGCGCTCGAACGCCCCCTCTACGTAATAGGCAATTCCATCCGGCGCGAATACTGGCTCGCCCTTTGCATTGCGGAACAGGTCGTTGCGACCGGGATCGAACTTGAACGACTGCCGATAGCCGCTCTTGTCGACGACGAACTCCGGCAGATATGAGATCACCGTCTCGAACATCGAAACAGGCGCGGGGTCAAGCGCGGACTCCACCCGACCGAGCTTGCCGACCACGGTTTCCACTTCCGGTATCGCCTTGATTGCCCGGTCCTGCATCTGGAGCACGTTCATCGCCTCGCCGATTGACGCGTGCGGCATCGTTGAAGGCATGAACAGGAACGAGCCCTCATCCAGCGGAGGCATAAACTCATGTCCCAATGCCGGAAATGTGTGCGCCAGATACACGTACGGCGAAGACTGACGCCAACTGTCAGGCAGCCATTTCATTGTCTTATCGAATCCCAGCCACGACCATACGCCAAGCAGCAGGATGAATAGCGGCGCGGTCAGGAAAATGAGCTTGTTCTCCAGGCACCAGGCCAGCACATGCCGGTACGAAACCTGAATCAGAAGGTAGAACAGAAGGAATGTGAATGTGATAATAGCGACGAACGCCGCGTTCTTGTAGAATCCGACTTCCGGGCCAAGCGGCATCCAGTCGTGCGCAAGGAAGTACAAGACAACCGCGATGCCGACCGCGGTGGCGACTATGTTAACCGACTTAACGACAAATCTCGGCAGGAAGGGCTTTGCGGCAATGAAGGCCGCAATGGCTATCAGGATCACGCCTACCCATGGAAGGCTGTACGCCAGCGCCACGCCGCCTCCGGCAGCGATCAGGGCGCCCCACAGGAAGCGCATCACCATCGAGCGCACCTTGGCATTGAGCAGCAGGTGGGCCACGGCAGGCAACAGCGTCAGGGCCACGATCACAGAAGCGGCCAATGCAAATGTCTTCGTGTAGGCCAGCGGCTTGAACAGCTTGCCTTCCGCAGCCTGCATCGTGAACACGGGAAGGAAACTGACCACCGTTGTCGAGATGGCGGTCAGAACGGCGCTGCCGACCTCGCTCGAAGCCCGGTAGACCACTTCCAGCCGGTCTTCCTCCGGTGAAGCAGCCTCAACGTGCCTGACGATATTCTCGCTAATGATGATCCCCATGTCCACCATTGTTCCTATGGCTATGGCGATGCCCGACAGCGAGACGATGTTCGAATCCACCCCCGCGAGCTTCATTCCGATGAAGCACATCAGCACTGCTATTGGCAGCAATGCCGAAATCATCAGCGAACTGCCTATGTTCACGAGCATAAACAGGATGACGATGATCGTAATCAGAATCTGTTCGAGGATCGCTTGGTTCAGCGTTCCGAGCGTCTCGTAGATGAGCCCCGTCCGGTCGTAGAACGGCACGATTGTCACATGGCTCACGGTGCCGTCGGGGAGTGTCTTCGACGGCAGTCCTGGCGACATCTCAGCGATCTTTGCCTTGACGTTCTTGATGACCTGCAGCGGGTTCGATCCATAACGCACAACCACCACGCCGCCTACTGCTTCATTTCCGCCTTTGTCCAGGGCGCCCCGACGCAGAGCAGGTCCCAGCGACACATGTGCGATGTTCTTCACGTAGATCGGCACATTGTCTTTTACCTTGATGACGGCATTCTCAAGGTCCGAGACTTTCTTGACGAATCCGATGCCGCGGATCATGTACTCGACCTTGTTGATCTCCGTGACCTCGGCGCCGACATCGAGATTTGCCATCTTCACGGCGGTCAGTACATCCATGAACATCACGTCTGCAGCGCGCATCGCGTTCGGATCCACGTCAACCTGGTACTCCTGAACGAAGCCGCCCACCGAAGCAACTTCCGCCACGCCCTCGGCTGACATCAGGCCATAACGCACGGTCCAGTCCTGAAGCGTGCGAAGCTCAGCCAGGTCCCATCCGCCGACGTCGCGCCCGTCCTTGTCCTGGCCCTCCAGCGTGTACCAGAAGACCTGCCCCAATGCTGTGGCGTCCGGGCCAAGGGTAGGCTGCACGCCTTCGGGAAGGATCCCGGTCGGCAGGCTGCTTAGTTTCTCCAGCACCCGTGACCGCGTCCAGTAGAACTCAGCCTTCTCGTCGAAGATGATGTACACCATCGAGAATCCGAACATTGAGTAGCTTCGGATGGTCTTTACGTCAGGAATGCCCAGCAGGGCGACCGTCAGGGGATAGGTGATCTGCTGGTCAACATCGTGCGGCGAGCGCCCCATCCATTCGGTGAACACTATCTGCTGGTTTTCCCCGATGTCCGGGATAGCATCCACGGGCACGGGGTCCCGCGCGAGTCCTTTGATCTCCCAGTCGAACGGCGCGACGATTATGCCCCACAGTACCACTGCCGCGAAGAAGAAGAACACCAGCACCTTGTGTGCGAGGCAGAACCGCAGAACGCGGTCCACGAAAGTCGGATCGGGATTGACCATATTGCCGTTTGAGGCCATCGCGAATCCCTATCTCACCGGTACGAAAAGGTCCTCGACCTTGTCGCCGCAGGAGAGCATTGCCGCGCCGAAGTACGGGTTGCGGACCGTCAGATCTTTCGCTAGCCAATCGGCTCCACGGTTGTTAAATGCCATCGGGCAGTGCATCCGATACACGGCGTACTTGCCGCCGCCTCCGAATGAGCCAATAACCGGGGCCAAAACGTCGCTGAGCAACGCAAGGTTCCCGCGAGCCTCTTCTATCTCCTTGGCGGATGATACAGCCGCCGTGAGTTTGGCCAACTGGTCGGCCGCAGACATCCACTTGGGCATCGCAGTGCCGTCAAGGCCGTCCATGCTGACTTTTGAGAGCGCGGCGGACAGGTTGCCTGCTGCGGTCCCGGCTCCTGCGAAGTCGTCCGAAGCAAACGCTTCGGTGAGGGCGAAGTACTCAGCAAGCACTCCATCGAGAGCGGCCAGGAACTCCGCCGGTGCGGCTATGCGCTTGTTCGTGGCTGTCGGGGCCGGAGTGGGCGTTGAATCAGGCGGTACGTTCATCATCGAGGGCTTTGCGTTGAGTTGCAGCACGCTGTCGATTTCAAAGTTCCCGCGGGTCACAACCATCTCGCCCTTGACAAGACCTGAGAGGACGATGAAGAAGTCGCCAGCGCGCGGTCCGAGTATCACCTCGCGGCCTTCGTAGAGCCCGTGCTTGCCGCCGACTTCGACGTAGACCACGGCCCGCTTGCCTGTGATAAGGGCTGCGGAGACCGGAATTACCAGCGGTGGCACTTCGCCGATTGCGTCCGCGGAAACATATCCCAGCGACTCCGCACTGACAAGGGGCATTCCGCAGATATCGCAGAATCCGGGGCCATCCTTGATGACCTCAGGATGCATGGGCGAGATCCACTTGCCCGCCAGCGACGGGTCCATTACCTTTCCGCTCTCTGATACTCTGGACATCACCATCGCCCGTACAAACATGTCGGGCTTCAGGCGGCCGTCGGCATTGGATACGTTCACCCGCACCTTGACGGTCCGTGTTTCGGGGTCAAGAACAGGCGCGATGAAAGAGATTCGTCCTGAGAAGGTCTCGCCGGGGTACGCGTCGGCAGTGAACTCAACCTGCTGGCCGTAGCGCAGCCAACCAAGGTCGCTTTCATACGCATCGAGTTTTGCCCAGACCACTGACATATCGGCGACCGTGTAGATCGGCATCCCGGTCTCCACATATGCGCCTTCAAAGGCCATCTTGTCAATCACTATGCCCGTAATAGGGCTGAATATCGTCAGGTGGTCGGTTGTGACGCCCGAGTCTTCGATCTGCTTCACCTGCTCGTCAGAAAGGCCCCAGCGGCGCAGTTTCGTCCGCGCGGCCTCAATCATAGTCACTGCGGTTTCGCGGATAATCTGCACGTCGCTCTTCTCAAGTTCGGCCAGCGACTTCTTCGCGCTGAGGAGTTCCGCCTGCGCGGCGAGCAAATCAGGGCTGTATATCGAGACCAGGTGGTCTCCTTTGTGCACGGTGATCCCCGTGTAGTCAACGAATAGTCGGTCAATCCGGCCCGGGATCCACGCCGATATTTTGGCCACGCGCGTCTCGTCAAACGAGACCTTCCCGAACAACTTGACCTCGATGGGGACAAAGCGCTGTTCTACGGCAGTCGTCTCGACTCGTGCGGCCATTATGTCGCTGTCCGTCAGTTGGACCTGCCTGAGGGGTAACTCCTTGCCGCTTGATGCGCGAAGCTGAATCAGCTCCATCCCGCATATCGGGCAGCGGCCTGGCTTGTTCTGGCGGATCTGCGGGTGCATCGCACAAGTCCAGATGGTCTCGCCCTCGTGGCCTGTTTGATCGGTGGGCAAAACGGCGGACGGTGTCTCGCTTGAATTGACCGAGCCCCTGAAGGTATAGCCTCCCCAGAATACCGCCGCCAGGATGATGAGGAAGAACACCCACTTTGCGACGCCTGCCAGGAACTTCAGGATGCCGCGCGTCATTCGTGATCCCCCTTCCGCCGGGCGACCACCAACAGCGTCACCCCGGCAAGGACGAGCAGAACGGTCAGCCCGATAATCGCGACCAACCCAATGGATAATGACGAACTTGCGGGGGAGGGCACCGGAAGGTCCGAGCCGGCGAACGCGGGAACGTTGGCAAGGTACTTCGCCGGGTTATTGCGGAATTCCTGTTTGCATTCTTCGCTGCAGAAATAGATGCGCGTACCGAGATAGTCTGTAAATATCGCCATACTGACGGGAGTCTGCGGCATCACCGGGCACAAGGTGTTCGGCACAGCCTTAGGCTGACCGGTCGAAGCGGGAGTCTCGGCAACGGCCACGGTCACAACCGAAATCAGCACAAGCGTCAGAAATAGTGATCTCATGGGTTCCTCGGCGTTGTTAAAACAAGGAGGGCGGACCCGTGTCCGCCCTCCGTCACTCGTTACTTCTTAACCGGAACCAGATCGAGGGTATAGCCCTCTGCCGCCATTTTCCTCATGTACTTGTCCGGGTCCTTCTTGAACTGATCCGGGCACATACCGCAGCAGAAATAAACGCGGTAGATCCAGTGATCCACGAAGAGCTTCTTGTCGGTGATCTTGCTGCCCATGACGGGGCAGGTGGCCTGTGGCTTCGGCGTCGCATACAAGGTGATGCCTGCATCGGTCATCTGCTTGACGTACTTTGCCGGATCCTTGTTGAACTCTGCCGGGCACTTGTCGCAGCAGAAGTAAATCCTGCTGCCACTGTAATCCACGAACAAGTCCTTGTTGATATCACTGCCGGTGATCGGGCACTTCGTCTGCATTACCGGGGTCTTCATAGGAGCGATGTGCTCGTCGGCCATCTTCTTCATATAGGTCTCGGGGTCCTTGTTGAAGGCCTCGATCGAAGGAACGGTCGAGAAGAACACGCGGAATCCTGCATGGTCTACGAAGTAGTAACTGATGATGGCTACGCCGTTCACCGGGTCATTGACCTGCGGAGTCATCTTCACTTCCTCGGCGTATGAAGTGGCCGCGATAAGCGCGAACGCGATCATGCTCAACACGATAACATGCACAGTCCTCATATCTTTGCTCCTTTTTGAACCGCACTGGTTCTTCTGCAAGTCTTCACTTGCTGTTGGTCTTCGAAACGTCTTCCACGGCGGGTGACAAGGTGTAATCCACGAGGTCTCGTCCCACCAGGAATTCCACTCGCGCAATCCCCTTCACCAAGGCGGTTTCCGCCTCGTAGAGGGACATCTTCAGATCAATCAGCGAACGCAACGCCTCGATGAGGCTCAT
>JBAZOJ010000029.1:0-22485 GCA_041648755.1 Candidatus Brocadiia bacterium | reverse complement strand
AATACTACCGGCCGAATCTCCTGACGAATCCGTCGTTCGACTCCCCGCTTGACCCGGCAAATGCTCGCGGCTGGATCAAGCTCGCACCCGAAGGTGACAAGAGTATCCGCATCGCACAAGAAGCCGGGAACCGCTTCGCCGTGGTCAATACCGCCAATCTCCAGAAGCCTGACCGAAACCCCTATTTGGAGAACGTCCTCGATCAGGTCGTTCTGTTCACGGCCGCAGGCAAACAGGTTTCCCTGACAGGAAGGGTGTACAAAGAGACCGAGGCAGGTATGGCCCTTGTCAGCGTGAAAGCTCACGGGGTCAATGAGCGGTCGAAATTCGGCTCATATCGCTACGACGGCCCTCCCGGAAAGTGGGTGGATTTCGCCGTGACCGCCTTCGCGCCGGTCGCCCTTGAGCAGCAGGAAGTGGTTCTTGGCTTCTTTGGCGAGGGGGCTGCGCGATTCGACGACCTCGACCTGGTCTACGGTGAACCGCGTGGCGGCGAGCTAACTGCCCTCGCCTTCCACTACGCGGCCATCTTCATTGCACTTGCGGTGGCGCTGATGGCCCTCGAACTGTTGATGAAGTTCACGGCCCGGAAAAGCTGATCTCAGGCTGGAGTATCCGCAGGAAGCGCCGACTTGTGCGAGGGAAATACCATCCTGAACGTAACGCCCTTGCCGGGCTTGTTTTCGGCAAACACCACTCCGCCGTTTTTCTGCACGAGATTCTTCACAATCGCAAGCCCCATACCCCGCGGTCCGTCGGGCTCGGGCTTAGTAGTGACATAGGGCTCGAACAATTGCTCCATAACACTCGCCGGAATTCCGCCAGCCGTGTCGGAAACAAAGATCTCCACTGCGCTTTCCCAGTCCAGCGGGTGGACGGGCAAGGCACAGACATCTGCGCGCGACAGCTTCTTGCAGCCTATAGTGATCACATTGCCAGCCGGCTTGGCCTCGGCGGAATTCGCTACCAGTTTGTTCAGGACCTGCTCGATTTGGTCCGGATCGGCGAAGATTTCACCTGCATCGGGGTCACATTCGAAAAGCAGCTCGGAATCCACGGCTAAGAGGCTCTGCAGGCTTTGCTTGCTGCGAGCAAGGAAGCCGCCATATGCAACAGGCTTGCCAGCGGTCGGCAGTTCCTTGCCAAGGGAATGGAGATCCCTGACCAAACGCCCAATCCGCTCAAAGGCCTTATCGAACTCACTGAATGCTCCATCGGGAGCATTGCTGCCCCACTTGAGCCTCTCGATCAGCCCCTGCAACACAAAGATGTGGTTGTTCAGTTCGTGCGCGGTTTGCCGAGCCATCCTTGCCGCCATATCGAACTTGCGCCGATCGACAACTGCGCTCGCGAGCCGCATTTCCTTTGTGACGTCGCGATATGTGATCATAAAACGCGTGGCTTTGCCCTGCTCGACAAGGAACGGGAAAACACTCACTTCGTGAGATGGTTGACCATGTTCATCAGCCCCGCATCTGGCATTCCCTCGCCACGGCTGTCGGGCCTCAATCGCAGCGCGCATTTCATCGAGTCGGTCGGTACCGCAACGCTTGCGCTGCAGTTCAAGGGCATTCATTCCAACGCTGTTCCACTCGCCCAACTCCATCAGGCGGGCATAGGATGGATTGCTGTAGATTATTTGCATCTCGCTGTCCACGACGCACACTGCATCAGCGGACCGGGAGACCGCACCCATCAGCATTGCCTGTGCTTCCTCGTACTTCCGTCGCTCGGAAATATCGTAGACAAGGGCCAGCAGCCTCGGCTTATCGGAACTCAGCATCCGCGTCAGCCTTACTTCGCACGGCATATCGGTGCCATCCGCGTGCCTGTGTGTCCACTCAAAGACGCAGTAACCTGTCGCAAGCGCGTTCTGAATTCTTTCTGTCGCACCTTCTCTGGAACTGCTTCCGTCCGGCTGTCTCAGCGGGGAGAAATCCAGTGGTGTCTTCCCGATGACATCGCTTCGGTCGGCAACGCCATACACCTCTGTTGCCGCCTGGTTGCAGTCCACAAATACTCCGTCTTCCAGGATCAACACGCCAACATGCAACGAGGTCAGGAGCGAGCGCAGATTGCCCGTGCTCTCCTCAAGCCTGAGGCGCATCGCTGAAATCTCGTTCAGGTTCTCAACAATCCCTATTACACCGGTGACGCTTCCATTGGCGCCCCTTATCCCAACCGCCGTGGCAGCGATACTCGATCCCTTCCCGGAGAAAGTGGTGCGGAAGTCACCCGTGAATCCTGCCGTTTCACCTTTCAAGGCACGCGCGATGATATCGGCGATTCTCTGATCAGGATGTTTCAAGAGTGACATCCCGACAAGCTTTTCCTGCGTTGATCCCGACAGTTCGCACAGTGTGCGGTTGCATGAGACAATGCGGCCTTCAGGATCGGTATGGAATATTCCGACCGTGGCGTTGTCGAAAATGAGCTTGTAGTTTTCCTGCGTCTTCTCGTATTCATCCCGCACTCGCAGGAGTGTCTCATCCTTTAGAGCCAGGAGCTTTCGTCCATGCAGGAACAAGCCCGCTATGAGCAGAAACACGATGAAAATGTACGTGAGCCACGCCACCCCGATAAGCCTGACATCCACGGTGGAAAGCTCCGCTTCCTTGCCGACATCCGTGCCAACTGCCACCGTCCACATGTCATCGTCAAGCGCACGAACGGGCTCGAAAGAAACGAACAATGACCTTTCCTTTTCCCCCATGCCAACGGTAATCGCCTGCGCTCCTTCGCCGATGTGTATCGCTTTCCCGGCGATCGCCGAGACAACCGCGGGATCTTCCGGCGTATTGCCGGTGGTGGCAGAGAAAACAACCTGGCCCGTGCGATCGACAAGGATGAGGCAAGACAGTGGTTCGTGCATCTGCTTGAGCAGACGCTCTTTGCAGACCACGTCGAGGTTCAGGAGCAAAGCTACAGAGCCGTCAAAGCGCCCATCTATGAATACGGGGACATGCAGCGCCACACAATCGTATCCCTGTACCGACCTGAACAGCCCGCTGATAACCGGCCTTCTGATGGCATACAGCCTCTTTATGTGCGCCTGGTACGATAAATCCGTCCCGGCAAGCCGCTCGTCCGGAAACGTATAGACAATCTCCATTCTTGCATTGACACGCGTCACCGATTCTGCTGCGGGCTTCTTGTTTTCCAGCAGGTTCCGATAGATTTCCTTCGACTCCGTTGATAGAGTTCCATCCGGCTGAAGGGCCGATGTGCTCCCCCTGGCAAGAAACTGGACATCATCGAGAAACTCCTCGAACTGGCTCTTGATGATACTTGAGCACACCGCCGCCGAGGTGGACGTGTCACGGTGCATTTCGCTGGTGAGTTGCTCTCTCTGGCTCTTGAGGTATATGGTGATTGAGAATATCAGCCCCACTCCCAGAAGAACCAGGGAGACAACGATCAGGATGCTGATATATCGCAGATCTGTCCTCACAAATGCCGACCCTTCTTCGACCCGATACCGAAAAGGCAATATACTCGGCAATTCGTTGATTCGCGGTAGTTTATCACACAGAGAGTGTTTTCGCAACCTCATGAGTGGCACCGAAATGAGCATCGCAAAATCTGAGTCCGGCGCTTTGGTTCTTCCCCCGGAACCCCCCATTGTGGAGTATCGGAGCGCTTTTCTCGCCAATCCCCGCGGGCTCCTCAACAGAGTGCCGGGGGTGTTCATCTGCGACAAGCACCTCTTCATTACCTCCAATCAGGCCCTGCAGAGAATCAAGGTCCAGGCTGGCCGAAAGCTGCTGAAGCAATTCTGCAGGCTCGGCCACGGGGGTACTCTCGACCCGTACGCCACAGGAGTTCTCGCGGTCCTTGCCGGAAGGGCGCGCCGCCTGTTTCAGGAATTTGGCGCGTTCGACAAGGAGTACATCGCCACCGTTCGCCTGGGCTGGATTTCCGACACCTACGACCGTGAATCTCCCGCCACCATGACCGGCGCTGCCATCCCCACTGAAGGCCTTCTTCGCGAGTCCTTGAACAGCTTCCTCGGCACAATAAGGCAGTATCCCCCCGTTCATTCGGCCGTGAAAGTCGACGGCGTCCCGATATACAAGAAAGCGCGACTTGGAATAGAAGTCCCCGTTATCCCCCGCTCCGTTGAGGTAACCGGCGTCGAACTGCTCTCGCTCTCCGAAGACCTCGCCGAGATTCGCATTTCCTGCGGGACAGGCTTCTACGTCAGGAGTTTCGCGCGCGACCTCGGTGAACGGATCGGATGCGGCGCAACGCTCTGGGCGCTTCGCCGAACGCGGGTCGGCCCTTTCACTATCGCAGACAGTCTGCCCGAGGAGGTAATCTCCGAGAGGATCAGAAGCTATGTCGTCGATGCACATGGTGATGCGGACTATTGCTGAAACCGCCGCGACCCTTGCGCAGTGCGGATTCGCCGAGGGCGGCGCGGGAAACATCTCCTTCCGGCTCCCCGGCACCGGACATACTTCCGGAAGGCGTATCATCGAGTTCCCGGCTGCCTATCCTGCCCTTGGCGGCAGGACACTGCTGGTCACCGCAACGGGTTCGCGGATGAGGCAGATCGCCCGACATCCTTCACGCTGGCTGATTCCCGTGACATTTGCTTCTGACGGTCGCTGCGCCACAATGCCCGAGTCACGGCTCCAACCCACCGGCGAATTGCTGATGCACGCGGCCATCCACGAAGCTCTGATCGCTGCGGGGATGAATGATCGCGCTGTCCTTCATGCCCATCCGCCTCTTTGTCCCCTTCTGCATTCGATCTTCCCGGCCGAGAGCCTCCCCGCCCTGCTCCGCCGGGCTCATACCGAATGCCCGATGGTTCTTCCGCGCGGGGTCGCCGTGCTGCCCCTTCTGGCGCCCGGAAGCCCCGAACTCGCCTCCGCTGTCGCGACCGCGCTGACCTCTCACGACACTGCGATTATGGCCGATCACGGCGTGGTCACAACGGCGCGCAGCCTTTCTCAGGCGCTTGACAAGATGGAAGTCGCCGAGAAGGCTGCTCTATGTCTGCTGGTGAAAAGGGTTTGCGGCGCCAAAAACGACTGCTCGCCCTGGCCGGACAAGCTTGAGGCCCTTTATCTGCGATTGCGGGCGCCTCACAAATGATCCCCCTTGCGACTATTCTACAAGGGGCGATTTTACTTGCTTTAGGCTCTCGCAACGTATAATTGAAACTATGTTCTCCGCCTTTACCGATTCAGTGCTGGACTTGGAGAGAGCCGTCATCCTTCTCGGCCAGATGGCAGAGAAAGACGTTGTCAACGTTATGATGGCCACCATCGAAGGCAGCGATGAACTGGCCGACGAGATCATCCATTTCGACGATGAAATAGACCGTCTCGACGAGGGCATCACCTGGATGGTGCAGGAGATTTTCAGCACCTTCAATCCCCAGAGCGGCGACCTTCGCTTCCTGCTTGCTGTTCCCCGCGTCTCCTCTCACCTCGAACTCATAGGCGACCTTTGCGTAGAGGTGGCTCGCCATATGAAGGAGATGGAAGGGAATCGTACGGCGGTGCTCGACCGGCTGAACCTGATACCACTGTTCGAATCGGTCATCGGCATGACATCAGGCGCGGTGAACGCGCTTATCGATCGCTCCGCCAAGAGGGCTTGGCGCGCGATGGCCATTCTCGACGCCTCCAAGCGGACATTCAGGGCGAATCTCGATATCCTCAGCACCCTCAGTGACAAGGATGTGACCCCGTACAACCGCGTGCGGCTGACCCTTATCTGCAACGCTCTGTATGTCATGGCCTGCAACGCCGGCGATATAGCCGCCAACGTGGTTTACATCACGCATGGTGTTGATGTGCGCTACCAGCGCGCAAAGGCTATGGAAGAGCTTTCCGGCAAGAAGCCGGATGATCCCAAGAGTCTTCCGGGCTAAAGATGTTTGGCTATTTCCCTGCCCGTCAGGGTCCCCTGCGCAGCGATATCTTCCGGTCTCCCCGCTGAAATAAGCAACCCGCCATCCCGACCGCCAGCCGGGCCCAGTTCAATTACATAATCGCACCGGGCGATGAACTCGGCATCGTGCTCGACCACAACGACAGTATTCCCGTGTTCCACCAGCTTTACCAGCACAACCAGCAGCCTCTCAACATCCTCGAAGTGCAGCCCGATTGTAGGCTCGTCGAGGATATACAGCCCCCCGCCGCCCTTGTTCTTGATCAGTCCCGCCGCAAGCTTCACGCGCTGGGCTTCGCCGCCGGAGAACGTAGTGGCCGATTGCCCCACCTTCAGGTATCCCAGGCCGATCTCCTTCAGCAGCCGCAGGGGCTTGCGTATCGCGCTGATATTCATGAAAAAGCGCTCGGCCTCCTCGACCTCCATATTCATTATCTGCGCGAAGTTCATTCCCTTGAATCGAACCTCCAGCACTTCGCGGTTGAAGCCCGATCCTTCGCAGTCTTCGCACATCGCATAGACGTCCGGCAGGAACTGCATTTCCAGCTTGCGCAGCCCCGTGCCCGAACAGCTTTCGCATCTGCCGCCCCTGACGTTCGGAGAGAACTTCGAGGCGCCCCAGCCGCGCATCTTCGCTTCAGGTGAAGCGCTGAAAACCTGGCGGATATGCTGGGCGATCCCAAGGTATGTCGTGACGTTCGTACGGTAGCTCCGGCGCAATGGAGTCGAGTCAACCATACTGCAACTCGTGATGCCCGGGGGGAGAATCAGCGAGTCCAGGCAACCGGGAATGTCCGCGTCGCCCAACCGGGCCTCGGCGGCCCTAAGCAGTACATCCACCGCAAGCGTTGATTTCCCCGCACCGGAAGGTCCGGCTATGCACGTCAACCGCCCGGCTGGAATGTCAACGTCCACTCCCCTCAGGTTATGCTCGCGAGCCCCACGAATCTCGATGCTCCCCAGCACGCCTCCGTACTGCGCGGCGGCGCGTTCTATGCGCTTCTTCCCTGACAGGTACGCGCCGGTCTTGGACGTGGCAGCCAGCAGGCACTGGTCAATCGTGCCCGCGAAAGTCACTTCGCCCCCGTGCGAGCCTGCGCCGGGCCCAAGCTCCAGGATAAAGTCCGCGCTGCGGATTACCTCTGCGTCATGTTCGACCGCAATGACGGTATTGCCCCGGTCGAGGAATCCGGATAGCGCCGCAAGCAGCTTTCGCGTATCGGAGGCATGGAGTCCGATGGTGGGTTCGTCAAGTACATAGACCACCCCGGAAAGCCTGCTGCCAATCTGCGTTGCAAGGCGCAATCTTTGCAGTTCCCCGCCGGATAGCGTATCCGCCCGCCTGTCGAGGGTCAAGTATCCGAGCCCCACCCCCTCGATGTACTCCAACCGCCCGGAAATCTCACGCAGAACGGGAAGCAATGCTTCGCGCCGCACGTTCAAGCAGGCGAAAAATGCCACGCAATCCCGGCATTCCAGGGCGCAGATCTCGGCAATGTTCTTTCCTGATAGCTTGACGGTCAGCGCTTCCGAACGCAAGCCGCTCCCCTTGCAGGAGGCGCACACAT
The DNA here is from genome assembly GCA_041648755.1 of Candidatus Brocadiia bacterium. Classification (GTDB taxonomy): domain Bacteria; phylum Planctomycetota; class B143-G9; order B143-G9; family B143-G9; genus JBAZOJ01. Next base: position 15,010 of record JBAZOJ010000029.1, on the reverse strand, counting down.
CGGTGTCATGGGCCTTGGGGCGAACTCCGCGCTCGCGCAGAAAAGCCACTACTCCCTCGAACGGCGAGGCCAGCCCTGCTCCGGCCTCCACGCCGAATAACAGTGCATTCAGCGCCTCGCTCGGATAGATCCCCAGCGGGGTTTCGGGTTCGATATGGAACATCTTCAGGAACTTCCTGAGTACTGCCAGATACCTGGGCCGCAGCTTGCCGTCAGGCCCGTTCAGCGGCCCGAGTGCGCCGTCAAATGCGCTGAGCTCGGGCGCCGTCACTATTCCACCGGCCAGCGAATCGCCCGCAATGCCCAGTCCATCGCAGTCCGGGCACATCCCGGTCATCGAATTGGATGAGAACAGCCGGGGAGTGATTTCGGGTAAAGCGATCTGGCAGCGCGGGCAGGCCGCCCGTTCGCCAAGGTATTCCAGTTCGCTACCTGCACCCTCTCTTGTGATATCCAGCATTATCACGCCGCTGCCAAGACGCAGCGCCGTCTCGACCGAATCGGCAACCCGCTCGCGAATGCCGCTTCGCACGACTATGCGGTCGATGACTCCTTCGATGCTGTGCGCCTTAGTGCCATCGAGCGAAAGCGATTCTCCAGCTTCCAGATACTTGCCGTCTATGCGCATTCTGACGAAACCTTCGCGCGTGTAGGCCCGGATCACTTCCTCGTGCGTTCCCTGCCTGTCGCGCACAAGAGGGGCCATCAGGATGACCTTTGCCTTCTCCGGCAGGCTCGTGATGTAGTCGACGATGGCTGACCTGCTCATCGCGCGCAGTTCACGGCCGCACTTGGGGCAGTATGGAGTCCCTTCGTAGGCAAAAAGCAGGCGAAGGTATGCTGCGACCTCGCTGACGGTTGCCACGGTTGCCCGCGGGGAAGGCCGCGTGATCCTCTGCGATATGGCTACTGCTGGAGCCAATCCTTCGATGGTGTCAACATCCGGCCTGGGCAACTGCTCCATGAAACTACGGGCCTGAATGGATAGGCTGTCCATGTAGCGCCGGTAGCCTTCCGCGTAAATGGTGTCGAAGGCCAGCGACGATTTCCCTGAGCCGGACACGCCGGTAATTACCGACATGCGGCCCGTTGGAAGCTCTACGGTGATGTTCTTGAGATTGTTTTGTCGGGCGCCCCTGACAACCAGCATGGCGTCAGCGTATCGTGTATCCCGACCAGATATCGATGGGGCAATAGTCGTCCGTCAGGATCACGTCCCGGTCCGGGTCGATGAGCGGCTTAAAGACAAGGCTGGCATTCCCTGAGGTGTACGTCCGGTCCAACGCCTCGTACTCGGCCGCGGTGCCCGCGCCATTGCAGAAAGACTGCACATTCCCGCGAATGAAACTGGGAAAAAAGCGATTGGCCGCAAGCATGTCCACGGAAGCCTTCAGGCTCTTTCCCGTCAGGTTTCCCTTCCGCGTGGCGATAAGGATGATGTTGCCCGGTGAATCTCCGTCCTTGTTCAAGGTCGCCTCGATTCCGGGATACCCGCTCATCGGGACAATGACCGGCGACGGACAGAGTGAGTCGATAGTCCGGTACAACGACCTGAACACAAGGCCCTTGTCGCCCCAGAAGGATGAGATGATGTTCATCGCCAGGACGCCGTCGTCCTTCAGGCAGGCTGTGAGGTCCGTGAAGAACTCGATGGTCGTCAGGTGATGGGGAATTCTGCCGCCCAGGTACGCATCCATGATGATCAGGTCATACTTCTTTTCGCAGTCCTTGACGTACAGTCGTCCGTCAGCCTCGATCAGGCGTATGTTGTTTCTGATGAGGTTGGCCCAATCCTTTGTGCTCTCGTCGGCAAGATACTTGGGCTTCGAGAAGTAGTCTATCGCGTAGTCCATAAAGTACTCCTTCGAGTACTTCATGACCCCGGGGTCAATTTCCACCGAGTCAAAGGTCGTCCAGGGGTAAGCGCACACGAACTCGATCGGCAGCACCGCGCCGCCGCCGCCGATAAGCAGCACATCCTTGATGTCCCTGTTGGCGCCGAACACAGCGTGTATCGCCGAGGTGTAGCTGAAGGAAGACCTGTTGGGCTCGTCGAGGTAGAATCCGCTCTCACGCCGGTTGTTGAACTGCAGCAGCCGCTGGCCCTGCGAAGTGTAGTCGATAACGTACAGAGTGTTGTACTCCGAATCCTCGGTCGCAACAAGCTTGTAGCCGTATTCGGTCTCAAAGGTCAGTGGCGAGGGGACCATGGCGGACACCACTCCCCCGCAAAGCCCCAGCGTGACAAGGAACAGCGAGGCTATGCCCATGCCGGGCGACACGCCTCTGCGCAGGAAGGCCACGGCAAGGCAAAGCAATGCGGTGGCAAGCAGCACAAAGCCTATTGCCTTGGTCAGGTCGTACATTCCCATCTCGGTGAGAAGGACAAACGAACTCAGGAATGTCCCGGCAATCGAGCCGAACGTGGACAGTGCGTACAGGGTGCCCGCAACTTTGCCTACCGATTCGATGGTGCTTGCCTGCAGTTTGATTGCCATCGGCGAGACCATTCCCATCAACAGGGAACTCGGTACGAACAGAATCAGGCACGACAGGAACGAGCCCCATTTCTGGCCAAAGGGGATGAACCCGTTGCAGACCTCGAGCGAGAAGAACGGAACCAGCACGATGTACCCGCCTGACAGGCCCAGGACGATTGCCAGTGTCAGGTATGACGGCTTCCAGTCCGCAAGCTTTCCGCCGAGGAAATAGCCCGCGCTGAGCGCAAACATCACGATCCCGATCAAGCTGCCCCAAGTGTAGATGGACGAGCCGTATGACGGCGCGATGATCCGGCTGCCCACTATTTCAAACGCCATAAGGCAAGCGCCGGACAGGATCACCACCGCGGCAAGCCACAGGTCAAGCCTGGCGCGCGGAGCAGGCGCGGATGGGGGGCTTGGGTTTGCGGGCTTCACTTGTTCCTTCTTGGTCATAATGTCACCCCGGTGTTCATCTTTCGGGAAGGATACCCTTGTTCGCCAAAAACTCCAGCATTTCGACCAGCAATTCCATCGGCAGTCCGACGACATTGCTGTACGAGCCCGTTAGTTTCTCCACGTATCGGTCGCCGGTCTCCTGCACCGCGTATGACCCCGCCTTGCCCATTGCCTCTCCGGACCGCACGTAGGCGAGGATGTCGTCGTCGCTCATTGGTCGCATCAGGACGCCCGTCACGGCCGCGCTTGAAACGATGATTCCCTCAGGCTTCACGAACAGCGTCAGCCCTGTTATCACGCGATGGGGCTCGGAACTCAGAACCCGCAGTGTGCGCACAGCGTCATCCTCGGAGCCGGGCTTGCCGATTATCCCCGCTGAGCAATGCGCCACGGTGTCCGCGCCTATCACTATCCCGCGATCGATATGCGCGGCCCCATGGACCGCCTTCAACTGCGACCGCTCCAGGGCGTATATCAGCGGATCGGCCTGCGGCGCGGCTGAATCCTCTACATCCGTAACTACGACGCCGAAGCGGTAGCCCGCGGCGAGGAGCAGGTCGGCTCTCGCCTTGGACGCGCTAGCGAGATACAGAGGATGAGGTTTGGGCGAAGGACTGCTTGTCGTCATCGGTGTGTGTTTCGCCATCGGCCGGGGAGTCGGGCTTTTCGATTCTCGGTGTTTGATCGCCCCTGCCCCGCCGCCTCGCCCGGACAACGATAGTGCGGGCAAGCAGGTCGCCAAGGCGCTGATTGTAGGGCGTAAAGATCATGACAATCGGGGTAATCAGCGATGGAGCCAGAATCAGGTCGATCGGCTTCATCATATTGCGCACGAGGATAGGAGTAAAATTGGGCTTGTGGCCGATATCGCCAACGACAAGAAGGCCGAACAGCATTTTGCCGGGCGTGGCCTGTCGCCACGATTCGAACCCGATGCCATAGGCTATCATTACGGCGATAGCTATTCCCTGGATTATCCCCATATCGGTCGAGGACAGCAGGTGGAACTGCATCGAGGTGCCCCGGAAGTAGAAGGTCGCGTATGACAGACCCGCGGTAACAACGCTCATCAACAAGGAGTCTATGGCAAATGCGGACGCCCGCAGAAGAAGGTTGGATGGAAGGAAGCGTCTTCCGCCGTCGGTCACGGGCTTGCCACTCGCCAGGAAGAACCCGAACGCAATCAGCATTGCGATGAGGATTCCCTGCGAAACAAGAATGACAACATCTGGCTGGAAGCGGGCGTTTCCAAACGGCATGGTCGTGCCTGCCGCTGTCAGGACATCCGCGTCGCGCTTCATGTAGCCGACGCTGATCCCGTCCGAGTAGAAGGCTCCGTCTTTCTCGATCCATATCGCGGCCAGCCGGGGAGCTTCGCTCTTGAATTCAAAAAGGGCGCCCGCGCCGTCTCCATCAGGAAGCGGCAGGATCCGGGCTTTCTTGTAGTCGGCCTCGAAGAATGCCAGCACGGGTTTGCCATCTTTCACGTATGGCAGATAGCCAACCCAGTCGATGGTCTTCTTGTTCCCCCACGATGACGTGCCATCGAAGAACCGGTAACCGATCTCCCGCGGGTTTTTGACGTTCACCCAACTGACAAGAATCTTGTCGCCGGAGGATGCAGCCTCGACGTTCATCGCCACGTAGTCCAGCTTGTCAACGATGACAGGCTTGCTGGCAACGCCGTCGGTGATATCCACGCGCACGATTACGCTCTTGTCGGCAAGGGGAAGAAGGCCGAAGCACGCTATGCCGGTGCTGTACGGCACGGCAAATGAGCTTACAAACGGCTGTCCGGTGGTTTCCTCGTTATCGAAATAGCTGACCGAGCCCGTTTGCTCGATCTTACCGCCAACGTACTTATTGCGGGAAAATGACGTGGGGTACACTATGGTGAATATATCGCCCGTAGTGACCACTTGGGCAGTTGTTGATGACAAATAGTCAAGACGTGTGAACTCGCCCTTTGCCGGGGAGTAGAACAGCAGGTTGCCCTCGGTCTCGAAAGCAGCGAAGAGGTTGCTCTTGGATTTCTGTTCCGCGAAGACAATGTAGCCGTCGGCAATCGGCGTGCTCGATACATTGACCACGTAACGATAGTCCCACGTGAGCCAGAAAATGGCGAAAAAACCAACAGCGCATAATGATAAAAACGGCAACAGCCTCAAACGCGCACCTTTTCAAAGCGCCTATCGAAACGTGGAGAGCCCCAAGTCTACAGTATATTCGCCATCGGTCAAACGGTAAAGGCCCCGGCCCCTTACGGCACGTTGTTTGCTGGAAGAACTGCGGAGGATAGCAGTATGGACCTGAGAAAACTGATCATTGCCTTGCTTCTCGTGGCGGTGCTTCTGCCCTTCACCGACTTCGCACTCGGCGATGACGATCCACCCAACGCCGCGCACGGCGCTCCCCCCAAGGCAGCTCCGCAAAGGCGCAAAGGCGGCGAGAGTTTTCCCCCCCTGCCACTGCCTGCCACTCCTCTGCGCAGAACAGAAAAGAAGCGTCCCCCATCGCCCCCCACATTCATCGGCAAGGTCAAGTGGGGCTCGCCCACTCCGCGCGTTGGCTCTGACGACACCGGCAACAAGTATTCATTCTGGGATTGGGAAGGCGCCCGCGACGACGTAACTTCGCTCATCGAGCAGTCTTCCGTAAGGCTCGGCGTCAAGTACGGTGCGCGCGTCCTCGATATCAAGGATTTCTCCGGCGACCCCGATGACATCCCCGTTCTTTACTTCACCGGCCACGAAGCCATTGTCTTCGACAAGGAAATGCGCGATCGAATTCGCGAATATGTAAGGTCCGGCGGGTACATCTGGGCCCAGGCCTGCTGCGGGTCCAAGAAGTTCTACGACTCCTTTGTCCTGGAGATGAAGACCATATTCCCCGACCGGTCCTTCCTCACACTGCCCCTTGACCATCCGGTCTATCACTGCTATTACGACATCACCAGGGTGCGAAGGATGTTCGGCGGCAAGGTTGTCGAGGAAATGCCCCCGCAACTCGAAGGCATCAGCGTCGGCTGCCGCACTGCCGTATTTATCTCCAAGTACGATCTCGGCTGCGGCTGGGCCAGCGTACCAAACAAGTACAACGCCTACGACTCCACCGATTCCAAGTACATGGGCCTGAACATGGTCAACTACTGCCTTGCTTATCACAAGCTGGGCAAGTTCCTGGCCACCAGCAAGGTCTATTACGAGAGCGACGCCAACGAGCGCGCCGACTTCACAATGGGCCAGGTAATCCATGCCGGCGAATGGGACCCGCACCCCAGCGGGCTCGCGAGCCTCCTGAAGGCCGTTCTGTCCAACACCTCCACCGAGGTGAAGTTCAAGCGGACCAACGTCAACCTGGACGAAGGCAATTTCTTCTCGATTCCCCTGCTGTACCTGTCGGGCCATGGCGAGTTCTCGCTGTCAGCCAAATCGGCCGACGCGCTCAGGCGGTACCTGGAGGCTGGCGGAATGCTGTTTGCCGACTCCTGCTGCGGGGAACTCAGCTTTGATAACGCGTTCAGGCGCGAGATGCGTCGTGTAATGCCGACGGCCGCCCTGTCGCCCGTCCCCGCATCGCACGAGCTTTTCTCTTCCCTGTTCACCATACGGGAAGTGACCTATTCACCGCTGTTGATTTTCCAGAAGCCGGATCTGAAGACACCGGAAATCGAAGGCATCGAGATCAACGGCAAGCTGGCCGTTATCTATAGCCATTACGGAATCGGAACAAGTTGGGACGGCGAAGAGCGGCCGTTCGCGAAGGCTTGGAGCAGAACCGACTCCCTCAAGTTCGGAATCAACCTCGTAGTCTACGCGCAGACACACTAATCGCTCTTCGCATTACCTGTTGTGGGGCGCCCCGTCAGGGCGCCCCTTCTCTTTTTTGGGGGTAAAAAAAGCCCGGCGCTGAAGCGTCGGGCTTTACGTTAAGTGGTGGGCGCGGGGGGATTTGAACCCCCATGGTAATTAACCACAAGATCCTAAGTCTTGCGCGTATGCCAATTCCGCCACGCGCCCGGGTGTGGGCGGGGAGATTGTCTCCGGCTTCTCCAAAGAAGCAAGGCAGACCCGCGTCTGGGCGAGAAATGCACAATGAGCAATGCACAATGAGGAATGATAGGGCGACCAGCGGCCTGAAGGGCCGGGATGAAACCGGGCAATTCGAACGGGCGCACCGAAACAACCCATTAACACGGTCGTCCCATTGGGAAATTGCCCCTACCAAGACAGCGCCCGGGCTGTTGGCCGCTGGCCGCTCTCTTACTCATCAATCATCATTCATCAATCATCAATGTCTGTCCCGCCTCCGGCCTCCGTCTCCAGCCCGGCCTGACTGGCCGCTCTCCCATTCATCATCTGGCGGCCCTCCGGAGGCGCGGCGTAGGAGGGTGCTCATTGCGTTTGCGGGGCACCATAAACCAATGAGCCCGCCGGGGGGCGCCGGCGGGCTGAGGAGGGGTCACGGTCCCTGTGGGAGGTCAGGACCGCGACATGGGAAAATCTTTCCTACTCCATTCTACCACATTGCGAGGATAGGGCATGATGTTTAGTCCGGCGTCAGTCTGGCCTCATGGCTGCTGGGTCAGCGACGTTCGACAGTCGAAGGACTGCCTTCACAGACTTCGGCGCGCTTGCGCCATTGAATCACCAACAGCGCCATCGCCGCTGCGGCGATCACCACGATGATCAGCGCGCCCGCCTGCGTACCGGGTAGATCCACTTTCTTCTGCGCCACAGGTCTGCCCTGCGTAGACGCAGGATAGTCGGAGGGAAACAACTCCGTGGGCGGAGGGATGCCCGCCAGTATCATATCGTTGCCTTTTTTGCGGTACTCCATCGCCTCAGCCGGGTGGTCCTTCACCCATTGAGCCGGATCGAATTTCCCATGGAAGATCTTCGACAGCGGCACAAGAATTGGCTGATCCCATTGTGTTCTGTACTGCTTCACAGGCATCTGCGGGATCAATGTGTCTGCCCGGTCCGCGACAATCGGCATAAACGCCTCGTTTGTCCGGGCAAGCTCCGGCAGAAGGTGCAACACTACCGGAGAGTCCACAAGGCGGCAGCAAAGCAAAGCCTCGTACACAAGCTCCGCGGGGAATGACCTCTTCTCATCCGCTCCTATATCCAGAAGCGGGGCAATTGCGCGGGAAGCCATATACGCACGTGCGTCGCGCCCACCGATCCGCTTTGTCACAAGGCTCGGAACTTCGGCTATGAACAGCGGCTCCACGAGAAGCTCACACAGAAATCCTTCAGTGCACGGAGCCCTTGGAACACACAGCTTGATCTGAAACTGGAAGTCCTTGATCCTCCATGCATTGGCGCTTCGGGCCTGAGCCTGCAAATCCTGCCACTCCGGCGACATCTCGTACCCCAGCGTGCGGTAGAAGCCGAACCCCGGATAGGGCGAACCCAGAGGATCGATCCACTGGATTGGCGGGTCAACGAGGAGATCCATCAGACCCAGGATATCCAACCTGAATTTTGCGTATTCCGCGGGGTAATGCAATTCCGCCGCGAGCCCCTTGGCAACCGCGCGGTACATGGAGGGCATGTGGGCTGCTATGTTCTCTATGTAATCGGCCCGACCGTTCCAACGACCGAGCGCACGTTCCCTCATTCGGCTGTAGTCCGGGGGTTGAGCGACCAGCAGCCGGTAAATGTCGCTGCACAGAACGGCCTCATCGCTTTCGGCACATGCGGGATAGGATGGCACGAACGCGAGCGCCGCGATGCAGCACAGGATCAAACCGCTCAGCGGTTTCTGCATACTATTGTTTAGTCTCTGCTATGTCTAACGACGGTATGTCGATGGAGTTACAGTGACACTCCAGGGAGCGGCTTCACCCACCCTCTTGGCTGTTCTTGGGTGTTGGCTTTCAAAGTACACGATGCGAGACGCATTCTTGATTAGGCCGGAGGCTGGAGGTCGAACCGCGAACCAAGAAACAGCCAAGGCAAACGCGCAGAACCAGGTTTACTTACGATGTCATGTGGGGTGACCGGTTAATGCGCCAGGGCACGTTGCAACGTGCCCCTACGATCCCTAACAGCCTGCAAGGCCCCTCGTAGGCTGTTTTCCCACCCGTGTGTTTTGCTCGTTCTTCGGCCTCGCCGACGAAGCGTTCGTGTGTTTCGTGGTAAGAATGCCCATCCTTGGGCCTCGCAAAAGCTCTGTCCTCTTCGCGTTGGCTCTCAAGGCTTCGCCGACGAAGCGTTCATTGGCGTTCATTCGCGGATAAATTCTTCCGGGCCTCGCAAAGAGCTTTCCATTCGTGACCCTTGGTGTACTTGGCTCGGGCTTCCAGCACCTCGCCGACGAAGCGTTTGCGAATAGACTCTTCCGGCCACGCAAAAGACCAGTCTTTTTTCGTGTGGTTCGTGTGGTTCGTGGTAAGACTCTTGGGTCGCTGGCCTCGCAAAGGCCTTTCCCTTCGTGTTCCTTGGCTCGTTCTTCGGCCTCGCCGACGAAGCGTTGGCTCTCATTGCCTCGCCGACGAAGCGTTTGTGTCCCTTCGTGGAAAAACTCCGATCTTCCGGACTACCAAACCCCTACGCCTTTCCCAGCAAGACCAGCATTACTGCCTTCTGCGCGTGGAGGCGGTTTTCGGCTTCGTCGAAGACAACCGACTGCGGGCCGTCGATGACGTCGGCGGTCTGCTCCATCCCGCGGATAGCGGGCAGACAATTCATGAAGATTGCGTCACTCTTGGCGTGATTCATCAGCGCGGCATTGACCTGGAAGGGCATCAGGTCGGCCATGCGGCGGTCCTGCTGGTCCTTGGGGATGTGGTAGCTCATCCAAGAGTCGGTGTAAATAACATCGGCGCCCTTTGCGGCCGCGGCGGCGTCGTGCAGGATCTCGACCCGGGAGCCGGATTCGCGCGCGAAGGCCATAACGCGGTCCATAACCACCTGCTGCGGCTGGAACTCGGGGGAGTCAGGACAGCCGACGGAGATATCCATGCCAAGCTTCGTGCAGCCGAACAACAGCGAATGGGTTACGTTGTTGTTGCTGTCGCCGAAATAGGCCAGCTTGAGGCCCTTCAACGAACCCTTCTTCTCAATGATGGTCTGGAAGTCGCCCAGTATCTGACAGGGGTGGGAGTAGTTGGTCAGCGCGTTTATCACCGGTACGCGCGAACAACGGGCCATTTCCTCGATGTGGGCGTGCTCGAACAGGCGGGCCATAATAATGTCAACAAAGCGGCTCGCGGTCTTCAGGGTGTCGTGGATGCTCTCCTTGCCGCTGCCCATAGGCGAACGGGAGGTGTCGTAGTAAATCGCGTGGCCGCCCATCTGGGTCATGGCGACCTCGAAGGAAAGGCGCGTCCTGAGGCTCGGCTTCTCGAAGATCATCAGCAGCGTCAGGCCGCCGCAGGAGTTGGAATAGGTGCCCGGGTGCTTCTTGACGTGATCGGCGAGGCACAGGAACTCCCTGATTTCATCGGGCGTGCAATCGGCCAAAGTCAGCAGGTGACGCATATTTCCTCCGTTATTTTGCGGTTATGTGTGTTCCGGTATTGCCCTTGAACGCTTCGGTGACCTGTTCGGGCAGCGTGATGATGACCTCTTCGCCGCCGCCCTCGATGAACTCGACGGCCGCACGGATCTTGGGCTCCATGCTGCCCTTCGCGAAATGACCTTCCGCGAGCCACGCGCGCATCTGCGCCGCGGTCGCGTGCTCAACCTTGACCTGCTCGGGTTTGCCGAAGTTCAGGTACACGAACGGCACGCCCGTGGAGATGATAAGCACTTCGGCGCCGATCTCGCGCGCGAGGATCATTGAGGCAAGGTCCTTGTCAACCACGGCGTCAACGCCCTCGAGGGTGCCGTCTTTCTCAAAATAGATCGGACAGCCGCCGCCACCCACCGCGACCACGATGAAACCGTCGTCGATAAGGTCGAGAATGGCTTTGCGCTCATACACGCTGTACGGATAGGGCGAAGCGACCACGCGCCGCCACCCGCGGCCGGCGTCCTCGCGAACGACCGTGCCCTGAGCGGCAAGGGCCCGCCCGCGAGCCTCATCCATAAACGGGCCGATGGGCTTGGTGGGATTGGCCATCGCGGGATCCTTGGGATCAACGATGACCTGCGTGATGATGGTTACGGCCTCTTTGTCGTTGATGCCAGCGTGCACCAGCATATTCTTCATACACTGGGCGATCATGTATCCCATTTCGCCCTGGGACTGGGCCACACAGACCCCGAGGGGGAGTTCGTAGGCCTTGGCGGAGGCCATCTCGGAGCGAATGAGTATCTGGCCCACCTGGGGGCCGTTGCCGTGGGTGATCACGATGCGGTGGCCGTCGCGCACCAGTTCCACGATGGGCCTGAGGGCCTCACGGGTGTTTCTGAACTGGGTATAGACGGTCGGGTTTTCGCCCTGCCTGATGATAGCGTTTCCACCAAGCGCGACGACGATACGCTTTGACATATTTGCCTACCCGTTATGGGACTCGAAGTATTCCGCGATAATCCTGTCTCTCTTGAAGATGGTGGCGATCAGCGCGGTGCGAATCCACATTCCGTTCCGGACCTGCCGCCAGTAGATAGCGCGGGGGTCGGAATCTATCTCGACGGGGATCTCGTTCCTGCGGGGGAGCGGATGCATGATGACGGCGTTGGGATGCAGAATGGAAAGGAACTCGGGAAGGAAGGTGAACTCGGCCAGGTCAACCTTCTTGGTCTGGCCTGCCGTGTCCCACTCGTCCTGAATCCTGGTCATATAGACAGCATCGGCTATACCCACAACCGAGCGTAGAGAGCTGGCCAGCTCGTACTTATTGCCGCGCGCATCGAGGAAATCCGTGATGTCTTTTTCGATCTGCAACTCAGGGGGAGCGACGAAATGCAGCTTGACGTCCTGGAAATTGGTGAGAAGCATTGCGAGCGAGCGCACGGTTCTACCGCGCTTGAGATCGCCGCAGAAGACCACTGTTTTACCGTCTATCCCGTCGCGATCCTCGAAGGAGCGGAAGAGGGTATAGACGTCCAGCAGCGCCTGGGTGGGGTGCTGGTCCGAGCCCGAGCCCGCATTGATGACGGGGACGGGGCGCTCGGTGTTAGAAAGCAGCCATGCAATCTTCTCGGCGAACCCGGCTTCGGGATGGCGCATAATGATAACGTCGAAGAACGAGGAAAACGTGCGGACGGAATCTTCGGGGGTTTCGCCCTTTACCTCGCTGGAAGTCTTGGAGTCACGCACCTCGGCGGGCGTCAGCCCAAGGATCTGGCAGGCGGCGTAGAACGAAAGAAATGTGCGCGTGCTGGGCTGCTGGAAATAGAGCATTGCGCGTTTGTGGCAGAGCTGGTTCTGGAGGAATTCCATACCGCTCTTGCTCTTGGCGATCTTGCGGATTTTGGTGGCCAGATTGCTGAGATCCTCGAGAATAGTGCGGCTATATTGCTGTGTAAAAATGAGGTGATAGAGCTTTCCCTCGTCGATGAAGCACTCGGCGCGCTTCTCAACGGGTTGAGCGTGAAAACCATTCCAGGGCAGCTTGAGCAGGGGGTGTCTGTGCAACATGCGAGCTCCTTTCGCTCGTGCAATTCTAAGCCTCCTTGTCGAAGCGGCAAGACGTTAGTTGACTAAGTCGAGTATATGCATTGTAATGGCGACGGAGGATTATGTTATGAAGACGAAGCTCGCGGCCGCCGCGATACTGCTGGCCTTGTTGTCCGTATCCGTTTCTTGCGGAGGCCCCGATAATTCAGGCTTCCCGGCAAAGGTTACCGCGCCCGACGCGATCGAATTGACCTTCATGCCTCCATATGAAGCCGTGGTAAGCCGGGAGATCTCGCTCTACAGGGCCGACAACTCCTACGTCTATGGGGAAGTTTTCACCCTCCACATCGAGGGCAAAGCATCGCACTACACCCTGAACTATCCGCTCACCGATGGCTATCACTACGTTGTTTACTACCGCGACAACTTCAAAGACTACTCTGGCAACTGGTGGCAGTCCGCAACGCTCGAGCCGATAGTACCGTAGTACTCAGACAGAATGCACTCGTTTTCCTTTCGGGACCTGGAATGGAACCTCCTGGTCCCGATTTCTTTGCTACTGGTACTTTCGCTATCGATGATTTATGACCTGCACGGCTTCGAGCGCGCTTCTTACCAGCTTATCTGGATACTGCTGTCAATCGGGCTCATGCTCATTATCCTCGCGGTGGACTACCGGTCGCTGACGAGGATAGCCGTTCTGCTGTACCCCGTGATGATCGTCGCACTGATCCTTGTTCTTTTTACCGACCCCATCAACGGCGCACGCTCCTGGTTCAGGTTCGGCAAGTTCTCATTGCAGCCGTCGGAGTTCACCAAGCCCGTTCTGATCCTGACGCTGGCCGCGTACATCCCGTTCAGGGAGTTCTACAAGCGATTCTTTGGCCTCATCCCTCCCCTTGCGCTGACGCTGCTGCCCACTTTCCTGGTGATTCTGCAGCCGGACCTCGGCACCGCATTGTTGTTCATCCCCATCTTCTTCGTGATTGTGATATTCGCGGGCGCGAAGCCTGCCAACATTGTCATGCTGATTGTCCTTGCTTTCGCGGTTTCACCGATTCTGTACAGCGTAATGGAAGAGCATCAGCAGCAGCGAATACAGGCCTACCTGAACCCGTCGCACTTCAGCAAAACGGTCGGCACGCACCTGGAGCAGGCCAAGATCGCCATAGGGGCAGGCGGCATAACCGGGTATTCCCCCGGAGAGGATGAACCCGCGCCGCACAACTCCTTCCTGGTTTTTGCCTCCACCGACTACGCATTCGCTGTGGTGGGCGAACAATACGGCTTCCTGGGCTCGGTTGCCATACTGCTGCTGTACCTGTGGATTGTCATGGCAGGCTACAACCTGACCATTCGAACGCGTGATCCTGTAGGCAAGCTGTTTGTGGCCGGTTCAACGGGAATGATCGCCGCGCAGGCAGTGCTTCACATCGGGGGAAATCTGCATCTGTTGCCGTTCACAGGGGTGCCCTGCCCCTTCCTGTCCTATGGGGGCTCGGCAGCAATGGCCTCTATTATCTGCGTCGCCCTGATGCAGAATGTGGCGATGCGAAAGAGGCTCGTGTTCGGGGGCGATTAGCGTCAGGGACGCTTGCTGACCTCGCCGCCGTTGAACTCCACCTTCACGTTGTAGATGCCGTAGAATCCGCTTTCGACCCAGTTTCCAAGCAGTTTCCTGTAGAGGATAGGCCCCACCACGAGCAACTCGCTGGCGAAGTCGTCGACGGCGTAGTCTGCCCAGGTGGTGTCGAAGAGGAACGTCTTCTTTGTGAAGCCATCCGCGAGACCGATCATGAACGAGCGCGTCTGAGGGCTGGAGACAAGGACGAACGAGCCGTCCGGACCCCAGAAGGGATCCGTGCCCGCAAGCAGGTCGAGATCGACTGTCGCGACCGCGGTGGAGGTGCCAAGGTTGAAGATGTGGGCCTTGTACGGGTCGGTGCTGTTGGCAGCCTTGGTGTAGTAAACAAGATACGAACCTGTTGGCGAGCCGGAGCCGCCGACCACCCGACAGTCAAGCTCCCTGATTCCCGTGGCAATGGAGCGCGACGATGAGTTGTCGAACTTCTTCCCGCCAACGTACCAGGACAATTGGAAGATCGAGAACGTGGTATACGCCACCCAGTCGTTCCCGATGAAGCAGAACGAATCCGACATCACGAAAACGCCAAGCGAGTATCTTGTTGTCGTGTCGAAGCTGTATGTCTTCAGTGTCAGGTCGGACGAGGAGACGTACGCGATACGTCTGCGCGAGGGGGAAATGCGCACCGTTGCGGGGACATCGGTCGCGAGCAGTGCGGGCGTGACGGTCGCGGAGCCCTGGTACAGGTTGTTTCCTTCCGTCCAGGCAAGCATCGAGGCCGAGTTCCAGAACAACACGCCGGGGGTATCGGATGTCTGACGGACAACCGATGAGCCGCCACCGATGACACGGACGACAAGACTCCATTGCGAGTCGAGAAGCTCAAAGTACGCGAGCTGGGTTCCGTCCGGGCTCCAGGAATACAGCTTCACCGACGAGTTGTCGTCGTTCACCTTCTGGGGCGTTGTGC
>JBAZOJ010000028.1:0-22841 GCA_041648755.1 Candidatus Brocadiia bacterium | reverse complement strand
AGACTCACTCTTCTGAGGCTCGCGGAAGAACTCGCAAACGTGAGTGCGGCCTGTCGACGATTGGGCTTCAGTCGATCCCAGTATTACGAATTGCTCCGGCGATACACCCAAAGTGGCTGTGATGGTTTGCTTCCCCGACCGCATTCCCATAGAAGCCATCCGCTCTCGACTCCTCCCTGTGTATGCGACGAAATTGTTGCGTTGGCCCTGGAGCATCCGCTCTGGGGATGCGAAAGAATCTCCAAAAGCCTCGCACGGAATGCCATCGTGATCTCAAGTCCGACGGTGCAGCACGTACTCATCAGAAGGGGCTTTGCCTTGCGCTCTGACCGAATTGCCGAACTTGAAAGGCGCGCTGTAGTCGATTCAATCCCTCTGACTGAGGAGCAGAGCGACGCCATCGAGAGAGCCAATCCGTGCTTCCGTGAAAGGGCACGCCATACGGCAAGACCCGGTGAGATCCTCACTCATGGCACTTTCTCTCTAATGCATCTCCCCGGAGTTGGTCGCGTCAAAGTCACTGCCATCGTGGATACTTACTGTTCTCTGGTCTTCGGGACCGTCCATACGCGGGACCACCAACGGCCATTGACCGACCTTTTCGAGAAAGTCGTGCTGCCGCATTATCGGCGTTCCGGACTCGGAATTGCGACTGTTGAATCATCTGCCGCAATAGCTCCCAGTGACCTGCACAACCTGCAGGATCTCCTTATTTCCCTCGGCATTGGACACGTCCGGCGCGGCCTCACTGGCCTGACAAACGGGTACATCGAGCGCTTTCGCCGGGAAGTGGAAACTGAGTTCCTGCCGAGAGTCTCGACGCATTCTGCTAACAGCACTCCCGAGACAATCGAACGGGAATTTCGCGGATGGTTACGCTATTACAATAGGAAGAGACCGAATCCAGGCTATCGCAACATGGGGAAACGCCCTATTGAGGCATTCCTGGGATACCGAGATCATAGTTGACATTCACGTCCGCAGAATGCGACGAGCCGATTCAGTGCGATCTGGTTCTCCGTACCAGATCCGGCGACGCAAAAATATGGGTTCAAGGCAGAAGTCTGGCTGTTCTACACGTCACTTGATGTCATGAGTTGACACTCTGCCTTTCCGGTTGTATATTTAGGCGATTAAATCCTTTTTCCGACCGAAAGCACAGGGAAGTAGCTTCATATAGGACGAAATGGAATTCGTTTGATATACGGTCGGGTAGCTTTTTGGCCAACAGGAGCGACCCATGACGGGCAAACGAATGCCGCGACTTTCCATATGCTACAAGCTATGCTGCACCCCACCTATGAAGTGGATTGCCCGGCGGCTCTATAAGGCGACCGCCTGATGCGCTTCGAGGAAAAAGACTCTTCTGCTCTGCCAAGCGGCATTGAGTTCGCCACCCTTTTCCAGATCGTGAGACGCCGTCTGTACCCGGCGCTGTTTGCATTTCTTGCGATTGTATGCGCTGTGACCGCATACACTTTCACGGCGACTCCGGTCTACCGCGCTACTTCCACCGTCCTCATATCCAAGGACTCCTCAAAATTGAGCATGGAGGACATCTTCGGGATGGACTCCCTGCAGGGCTCAAGCTTCAATACGCGAATATCACTCCTCAAGAGCAAGAAGCTTGCCGGTGAAGTGTGGGCAGAGCTCAAGGAACAGGGCAAACTTCCTCCAGACATGCAGAATCCGGGCGATTTGCTGGAGAGTATCGTGCCTAACCCGATACGCAACACCAGAATCGTCGAGGTATCCGTCTCATCTACGTCGGCACAGTCTGCCGCGGAATGCGCTAACGCTGTCTCCAAAAGGTTCATTGAGTGGTACTCAGAGGAGTCGCAACGCTCCGTCTCGTTCTACAGCAAGCAGCTCGAGACGCTGGAGAAGCAGATCAGCGATATCAACGGACAGACGAACAATTTCGTCAAGCAATATGGACTCATCACCCCTGAAATGTGGAGCACCTACCGGGAGGAACTCTCTCGCCTGCGCGAACTGGTTACTTCAAAGGGCAAGGATCTCCGTAAGAAAGAAAGACAACTGGAGCAAATCGAGTCCGCGCGAAACGCTGGAGGCGTTTACGTGGAACTGACATGTGTGCGCGAAAACCTCGCTTTCGCGGCGCTCGAGAAAACCAGGATGGACATCGAAAAGGAACTGCTGGTCGCCCGTGGAACATACGGCCCAAAGCACCCGAAAATCGCTGTTCTGGAGGCTACCCTCGCGAAGCAGACTCAAGACCTGGCAATCTTTGCAGAAAGCATAGTGCGAGATCTGGGAGCCGACTATGACGCTGATCAGAAGGAACTCACAGAATTGCAGGCTGACCTGGTAGCCAAGGAAGCCACAGCAAAGGAAACCCTTTCGCTGCTCCAGAAATACTCGAAGCTCGAAAGAGACCTCTTCTCTACACAATCCCTTTACAACATCGTCCTTCAGAAGATGAAGGAGTCGGGGATGTCCACTTCCACAGATGTAGAGCCTACCCAACTCATTGATGCCGCCGTGATCCCGGTGATGCCAGTCTCTCCGAAGATCAAGCTCAATCTTGCTCTTGGCATTCTGTTCGGCATTGTCCTGGCCCTCGCATTTGCCTACTTGCTGGATTTCCTCGATGACAGCGTAAAGAGCACCGAGGACGTGAACGCGGCCACGAGTGTTCCCGGTTCGGACTCTCCGCTCCCGATTCTCGGCTACATTGGCCGCATAGCATCAGATCACCTGGATCACCATTCCATTGAACGAATCTGCGCCGTTGATCCAAAGTCCCCGTTCGCGGAATCTTACCGAACCCTTCGCACGAGCTTGGTCTTCTCCTTCACCCAGCCAGGACCCAAGGCGATCATGTTTACGAGTTCCGGCAGTTCTGAAGGCAAGACAATCAATGTCTCGAACATTGGCATCGCTCTCGCACAGAACCACTTCCGGACGATTATTGTCGATGCCGACATGCGCAAACCCAGATTGCACCACGTGTTCAGCGCTCCAACCGATAAGGGCCTCTCTTCAATCCTTATCGGCAGCGCAACCACCGCAGAGGTAGTCATGGACACTGGAATTCCGAACTTGAGTTTTATTCCTTGCGGACCTATTCCGCCGCTGGCCAACGAACTTCTCAGCGGGCAGTGTTTCCGTGATCTGATCGCGGAGTTGAAGAAGTCCTTCGACTACATCATCATTGACTCCCCTCCTGGTATCGTCGCCGACGCCACAGTTATCTCTCCGTGCGTTGACGGTGTTGGTCTTGTCGTGCGAAGCGGAACAACGTCGCGAAGGCACCTGAGGGTCTTCTTTGAACAGCTTAGACGTGCGAACGCCAAGATTCTCGGAGTTGTCCTCAACGACGTTGAGTCCAAGCTGCGATACGGTTACTACTACTCCTACCACTACAAGTACGGCAACGATGCCGACGAGCCCAAACAATCGCACACGAAGAACAGCCAAACAAAAGCCGCTGTGCTTTAAGGAGCAATCGATGAGAACAAAACTTCTGCTCACTTTCGCAGTGGTCGCCCTGCTGACCGCCCCTGCCTTCGGAACGGCGGCCCTGAAGGTGACCAAAGGAAAGGTCCTTGCTGTCAGAGCCGGTCAGACAATCGAGCTCATTGCGGGCTCGGAAGTCCTCCCGGGCGACAAACTGACATCATCAGAGCCCTCTGAGGTACAGATACAAGGTGGAATCCTGACGCTACTGAAAGATTCCTCCACCGTAGTTTCCTCTGGTGGAACAAGCATATCTCTGCTCAGCGGCGCGGTCCGAATTACGGGTGCACACCCGTCGACCTACGTGACCTGCGGTGATCGGCGGATTCACCTGATCGCCGGAGACATGCTGATAAGGGCTCTGCGGGAAGCGAAAGGCACTACGACGGAAGTTGTCGTGATGAAAGGATCTGCAATCCTGGCGCGCAACATCTCTGCAACTCCGAGCGCCCTTTCAGCGGATGGCGCCATGCCAGCCCCTGACTCAACTGAGTGTTCCACTCTCTCTGAAGCAGAATACTGCGCGATAGATCCTGTCGGGAATGTCTCCGGGAAGAAACTGACGATAGAATCCCCGGAAGTTAATACCGCCGTCACGGGTTTGCCTCCAACACCTGGAAGCGACCAGAAGATAGAAGGCGTCGTTTTCTGCACGGGAGGCACAGGCAAGGCCCGTGTCTCACGCGTTGACTTCGACGGATTCCTTAAGGATGGAGACATCATCACCGTCGCGGAGGGTGACTCACAAGTGTTAACTCTGCCGGATGGAGCCACTGTAAAAGTCACCGGCCTCGCAACCGTGCGCTTCCTCTATACGGAGATCGGCGGAAAGAAGTACCCTCTAATCTTTGTCGACAATGGTAAGGTCGAAGTGACCGTCACTGGAAGCCCTGTCGTTGTGCAAAATGCGACATGCAAGGTGCTCGTACAGTCAGGGGTGCTTGAATTCCAGAGCCTGCCCAAGAGCACAAAGGTCAAGCAAATCACAGGTTTCTCCAGAGTTTGGCTTACCGCCAGTCTGCGCAAGGATAAGATCCGCGCCATAGGGCTTATCAAGGCCAACTATGGAGACAAACAGGAGAGCCTCGATAACGATACGAACCCGAGCGAAGACAATCCTTCCGATTTTGAGTTGTCCGGTGATTCGGGTGTTCTGTTCGATACGACCCCCCCTGCTCCGCTTCCTCAATCACCACCCGAATTGCCTGTGCCGCCGCCGCCAACCGAGCCCAAAGGTCCGGATCGCAGCGACGTGTCACCTCATTAAGGAGAGCGAAATGAGATGGTTCTTACCCGCGGTATTCATGGTTTGTGCCGTTATTTCCTGGCCAGACGCGACGGCCATGGCCGCCGAACAGAATCTCCATGTGGGAGTTGATGTCGGTGAGGTCTACGACAGCAATGTATTCGTCGCTCCGGTCAATCGTGAGGAAGACTACATTACTGAACTGCGCCCGTGGCTTCTGTGGAAGCGCCCGTTTGGCGATGCAAGCATGTTCACGGTCAACTGCAAGCTGACCGGCAAACTCTACGCAAAGAATTCAGACAGTAACACAGTAGATCAGGACCTCGGAGCGAAATTGGACTTCCGTGGCGCCAGATTCTACATCAAGCTCGAAGATCGCTTCCAGTACTCAAGCTACCCGATTTCCTCAACTGTAGCTCAAAAGGTAGACAACTGGGTGAACGACTTCAATGCAGGAGTCGGAGCCGACTACTACCGTGTGGGGTGGGAGGTAGGACTCACCAGCACCGTTCGGCAGTACATCCGCCTGGGCTCATATGACTACACCGAGATCGCACCGTACGTCGAGGGCAACTACAAGGTCGGAGAGGCGACGAGAGTCTATCTGCGCGCCACCTTCGGCATGGTCAACTACCTTGATCCGGTGCACAATGATACCGACTACATAGATGTGAAGCTGGGCATCCGCGGCAACATCGGCGAGAAGACCAGTTTCGACGCGGGAATCGGGTACCAGCAACGCAACTACGATGATGGTGGAAGTCTGATCGACTCAGAAGACTACGCCAGCATATCCGCAAGTTGCACACTGTCTTACGCGTTCAGCAGCAAGACCGGCTTCTCCCTTACGCTGAAGTATGGGCCGCAAGAGTCAGTCAATTCGAACTACAACAAAGTTCTGTTCGCTGGAGTATCAGCCAATCACTTTTTCACGGAGAAGATCAGCGCGATCGGGACTATCACGTACGAAGATGCTCAGAACTCGGCAAGTGCTGCGAACGACTACCACAAAATAACCTGCGCGGTCGCGGCAAAGTACGAGGTAACCTCCTGGATGGCGCTGACTCTGGAGCTGTCATACGAATCCCGCGGCGCAGCTACCCCGACAACGGAATACGAGCGTTTCACTGCGGGCGTGTTCGCCGTTCTGAGGTACTGATTATGAAAAGGTCCGTCCTGATCGCCCTCGTCATTGTCTTTCTTGTTGGCCATTTTGCGTATGGCGAGGGTTACCGCATCCGCCCGGGAGATGAGCTCAGCATTTCGGTAAAGGAAGCACCGGAGTTCGACGGTGTCTACCTTGTCTCCGACGACGGCACCGTGGACTTCCCGGAAATCGGCACAATCCCTGCCGGAGGAAAGACCGCTGCCGAGGCAGCTACCGCAATACGCGAGGGTCTTCAAAAACAGTATCTATCGCGTGCGACGGTACGGGTCAGTGTCTCCAAGTACACGCCTGTCCGGTACTTCGTCCTCGGTATGGTTCGCAACCCCGGCGCCTTCGAAATTCCCCCGGGCTCATCAGTGTCTCTTCTTCAGGCTCTTGCCTTCGCAGGCGGCGTCCTCGAAACTGCCGACACGTCGGCAATCAACATCATTCGCACAAGCAAGGGAACGATCTCTGTGGATTTGCGCCCCGCCTTCGACAAGGGCAACGCAATTTGCGACCAGCCAGTCATGGAAAACGACATCATCATAGTGCTGAAGAAAAAGGAGCTCTTTGCCTTTGTATTCGGAGCCGTTACATCACCGGGGCGTATTGACTTCCCCGATGATGTGATGACTGTCAACCTGGGAGTGCTGATAGCCCTTGCGGGAGGACTCAAGGAAGTCAGTGACGGAGAAGTGCAGATTTACCCCAAGGATGCCAATGGCACCGTCACGCCCACCACGATCTCCTTCGATGAGAAGGGACTGAAGAAGAGTGATCTCGCAATGTCAATCTCGCCTGGAGAACTCGT
Source organism: Candidatus Brocadiia bacterium (assembly GCA_041648755.1). Classification (GTDB taxonomy): domain Bacteria; phylum Planctomycetota; class B143-G9; order B143-G9; family B143-G9; genus JBAZOJ01. The sequence goes on along the minus strand of JBAZOJ010000028.1, from coordinate 16,151 downwards.
CTTCGTGTGCGATCGCAAAACAAAAGTGTACGTCCTCGGGAAAGTGAAGAATCCCGGGGCTATACCTTACCGGTCAGGAATCACGATATCGGAAGCCGTAGCGCTGGCTGGCGGACTTGCCCAAGGCTCCGCCGAAAATCGCGCGAAGTTGATAACGACGAACGCTGACGGAACCAGGCTTGTCCGGGAAGTCAACCTATCCAAAATACTTGCCCCGGCCGAGAACGAGGCGTTCCACGACATCGTTCTTGATCCCGGTACGATAATTGTCATCCCTGAAAGCCGCCTGTAAGGGGACTGCCATGAAATCTGCCCAGAACTTGTGGCACGAAAGCCTGCGCATCGAGTACACGCCCTCCAGGCCGTGGTTTGTTGCTCACACGAAAGCGAGGCACGAGAAAAAGCTTTCGGACTGCTTGACACACAAGGGCATAACAAACTACCTTCCTCTGGCCGTAAACATCTCGCGCACCGGCGGACGCACGCGCTTCTACGAAAGCCCTCTGTTCTCAGGATACCTGTTTGTATCCAGCGAAGCCGGTCGGTGCGAAGAAGTTTTCGACACACACTGCGTTGCGAACCTGATCCCCGTTTTTGATCAGACAAAGCTCGTCTCCGAACTGCTCGGAGTGCAGTCAGCGCTCAGAAATCTCGCTCATGTTGAGCCTTACCACCACGTGCGGAGCGGCCTTAAGGCCAGGTTCGTACGCGGCCCTATGACAGGGATGGAAGCCATGGTGGTTTCACGCAAAAGGGAGTATCGCGTGCTGCTCAATGTTGAGGTAATTAGAAGGTCTATCTGCGTTGAATGCGATCTCGACGACATCGAGATCGTCGACAACAACGGCTGATCGCCGTTTAGCCTGAGAATCTCTCTCATTACCGCCGAACCCGGTGGAGGAGCCTCACTGTGGAGAGACGAAGCATTCTGCTTCTACTCACAATTGCGGGCTACATCTGCGCGATTGCGATGTCTTTGCTGCCCGGCAGTGTTGTTCATGCCATGGGGCTTTCCCCGCCATGGGTGGCATATTCGCATTTCATTGAGTTCACAATCCTGGGCGGCTTGACGTACCTGACCTTCAGGTCATACCGATCGAATGCTCCTGTTGTCAACACAATTCTGCTGGTGTTGTCTGCTTCCCTCATAACTGAAACCGCACAATTGTGGGTGCCAGGACGTACGGCGGACCTGATGGATGTTTCCGTTAACCTGCTATCCGGAACAGGATCTGCCTTGATTGCCGGAATGCTTTCTCGTCCTGTCGATTCCCCGGGAAGTCTTGGAGGAGGCGAGTCTGCATGAAGACGCAAGCAGTAGCCTTCCTTCTCGGAGTGCTGGTGTGCGTTCTCCTTGCTCCGATAGTCCTGTACTTCGCAAAGAAGTACCATCTCCACGACAACTCCGAAATGGAGCGGAAGAGCCACAGGAGGGCCATTCCCCGCCTCGGAGGGGCGGCTATCTTCGCAGCCTTCCTCATCCCGATAATCGGCCTGTATTTCTGGGATAATACGATTTCTCAGGAAATCTTCGGTGACAAGCTGCGCATTGCCGGGCTTCTCGCACTTGCTTCGTGTGCTTTTGCCATAGGATTTGCGGATGACCTGTTCCATATTTCGGCACGTTCCCGGCTGGCCGCACAGGCAGCGATCGGATTGTTTTCGTTCGCAGTCGGCTTCCGGTTGGAGACTATAGGGCTCTTTGGTGACGTATACGTTCTCCCCTTCCCTCTCTCCGTTGCCCTCACTGTGGTCTGGTTCATGCTCATTATTAACGCCATCAACCTCATTGATGGCTTGGATGGCCTCGCAGGAGGCATAGTCCTGATTGTCACTGCGGCTGTTTTCATGCTGGCTGTTTCCAAGGGCTCGATCTTCATGTCGTTGATGACAGCAACGCTCTTCGGTTCCCTTCTTGGTTTCACGTACTTCAACTTCAGCCCTGCCCGTCTCTTCATGGGGGATGGAGGTTCGTATTTCCTCGGATATACGATTGCGGCTCTTACTCTGGAAGCATCCGTAAAGACGAGCACTGTGTGCATTATCCTGTTACCGTTGCTCGCCTTGGGGATACCGATTTTCGATACTATGTTTGCATTCTCCAGGCGGCTCTGGCGCGGCATCCCATTCTCTGTGGCTGACAAGAAGCACATCCATCATCGCCTGCGCGACATGGGATTCAATTCGCGTCAGGCCGTCGTGCTTCTCTACATGGCAACCGCAACTTCGTGCGCAATCTCGCTCTCTCTGGCACTTCAAGGCGGCCTGTACTGGCTGTCCGCCGCTGTGGTGTATGGCATTGCCATCGTCATCGCCATCCGACTCGCAGGAGTCCGGGGGATAGCCAACACAGTTCTCCATATTGTCCGAAAGTACCGGGAAAGGCGACGGAGATTTGCGGCTGTTTCCAATGCCTGCAAATGCGCTGGCAGAGGCCATGTCTTTGAGGAGACCTGCATTCTCATCTGTCAGGCCTGCAACGTGCTGAAATGCTCGTCTGTAAAAATCCGAGTTCTCGAAGGCGATTCTCTGCGGGACGTTGCTTCATGGAATAGCCCGGTTTGTGGCGCGGCACCATGGAGAACCATGGTCATACCCCTGCTCAATGCGAGCAGGTTGGTCGGTGAAATCGAATTCGCCGTACCGGAGAGCCTTTCGGATGTGTTCAATCGCGACAAAGACTACTTCAACTCACTTGCGCGAGCGATCGGATCGGCTATTCCTGCCGAATCACCCAAGGCTCGCCCGATAGACTTCCCACAAGCGGTGATCAAAGCGAAACTGCATGTCGTGGGAAGACAAACACAGCCGGTGGCCTGATGAAAGCCGTCTTATACGCGACTCCCCATGGCTTCGGGCACGCAGTTCGTATGGCCTGTCTCGCGGAACACTACCTCAAGACAGGAGCCTTGGCGGAAGTGGTAATTGCAGCCGGGAATAAGCAGGCAGACTTCTTGAGGAGTGGCTTTAGCATACCGGGCCTTTATATACGTGAGATTCCCCCGGAGCCAGGGCTCCCGCTCAGATCGGATTTCCGACCGGACCTGCTGAGGCTCGCCTGCGAACTGCCGCGGTGGATAAGGACTTGGGACGCGTGGATTGCGAACGAGATTGATTTCGTGCGAGCATTCTCTCCTGCGTTTCTCATAAGCGATTGCTCCCCTCAGCCGCTGCTGCTCGCACATGAAGCACGCATTCCTTCAATACTCGTCTCCAATTTCACATGGGGAGAGATATATGCTCCACTCCTCCCGGCGTCAAAGGATATTTCCTTCCTGAACAGTGTCTACGAAACAGCGTCCGAAGTGATCAAGCTTCCCGGGGGATCGGATTCTGAGAGAGCCGATTCCGGCTTCTTTTCCAGGCGCCCGCACCCGGAGAGGGTCGCACAGATCCGACTCGCTGCGGATGGAGACCCGATCGTGTTTTTCTCGATGGGGAGAATGGCGATCAACGGCTCTTCCTTCGACCTCTTTGGAGTGCACGCCCGCATATTCTCAACCAAAGGCACCGTGTGTGAGAATGCTTTGGTCGAGGAGATCCCCCTTGAGTGCTGTCACACGCAAGATTATGTGGCCGCTGCCGATCTGGTGGTGACAAAGGCAGGATGGGCAACGCTGGCGGAAGCTGTCAACAATCGAAGACCCATACTCTTGCTGCAACGTCCGCGCGTCAGCGAAGACGCAAACGCTGCTGCGTTCCTTCGTTCCAAAGGTGTCGCGTCTGTGTGCCAGATCTCAGACTATGAGCCACAAAGAATCACCCAGGCTCTCGCAAACAGGTACGAAGCAGCCGCCCGCTACGACGAGTCGGACTGGTGGAAAGACGACACTGCTTCAGTTGCCCGGACAGTGATCCTCGCAGCGTCAGGTCATTTGGCCGACCAAGTGAGTAATACATGACGATCCGCCGGAAGCAGACGACTTGTGCTGGAAGCACCAAGTGGAAAGCCGGCCCCCCAATGCAGCATGACCTCATCTTCGCGCGGGCGTCCCGGCGGATCATCTCTTCTCAATATCCGCTGCCGAGCACACGGTGCAACACGGCGGACAAATCTCTGGTTGAAAGGACTCATTAAGTGTTGGTCATACTGTGCAAAGCCCATTGTCCGCGCCCCTTCAGGGCCAATCGGAAAGGCGAAGCCTTTTCTTGTGGCGAGGATCTCCTTACACTAACTCGGCAAGCTCCGGCAGTCGCTTTGCGGAGACCCCGCCTGCAGATCCCAAACCCCCTTCCGCACAGACCTATCCTGGAGCGCGCACAAAGCAGGCTTCCTGGTTGTGGATGACGGCAAAATCGTATCTATCCACTTGCGAGCAGAAAGCAATATCGTCAAGGAAGCCAAGCTCAATAAGCCTCCTGGCACCCTCAAAGCCCGGAATCGCCCCGCAGAATACTGTCTGCTCCCCAAACCTGTCATAGGACTCCAAGGCAATTCTGACCCCATCGTCAAGAGAAGAAACACCATACAGATTCTTGAGAATTCCACCGGCACAGATTACGTCCTCCAATGAGACCAGTCCCCGTGTCCCCGCACAGGCAATGACCACCGAAGAAGGATTCACATTGTTGACTCCCGCAGCCGTCGCGGCTTCGTTGCAGCGGCCTGCATAGAAGATGTGCCTCGCGCTTCGATAAGGCTCAAGGGCCCGAGGCCCGTTTGTCGTTGCCATGCAGACGATCTTTCCGCGGACAATCCCCGGGGTGAAATCCTGTGGCGTGTTCCCGAGGTCAAACTCCGAGGGCTTGACACAATCCTTCTCTCCTGCCGAAATGCACGTGCCGGGATTTGCCCTTACGGCCGTCAGAACATCCTCGTGTGACGTGAACATGCGCACAGCACGGGCACCGGACGCAATCGCGGCAGCAGTGGAAGTCCCACTGCGAAGCACATCCACAACAACTACGCATTCGGGCCTCTCGATGCTGGACTTGATGCCCGGGCAGAGTGAGACGGCAGCTTTCATTCCATCACGCCGCCAGCATTTCGGCGAAACTTTCAAGTCGAATTCGAAGTCTCTCGTCCGCGAATTCGGGCGCGTCTCCCTCGATTGTCAGAATCGGCAAATCGACCATCCGCCGCAGCACAATGTCCTCGATCGCCCTGAAACAGAAGCTCTGAGTGTAGTGAATGATGCCTTTCACTCCCCGGATCCTGCACTGTTCCGCTATGTCTCCCGTTCTGTACGCCATCCCGTACGGATAGGTGTACTTGGAGTATTGCTCGACGAGAGAATGAGCGCGGAAAGGCATGGTAAACTGGCGCGGAATCTCATCAAACACTACTTGCAGCCCGCACATTTCCAGCGTGTTGTGCAAGTCCGGTATGATCGGAGGGACTCCTGTCAATGCAATCGGAAGCCCCCATCTCTGTGGTTTGAGCAGTTCGATTGACTTGACTTCGGCACTGACCTCAGCAGCATACTCATTGACGTTCGACATGTAGTCGGAAGAGGCAAGTGCGAGCCTTGAATACTCCGCCGGGCGGATACGTCCATCGGCAAGTGCTGCGTCCAAAGCGAGCAGTTGTTCCCTGATTGGCGAAATCTCCGAACGAATCCGCTCCGCGCGCTCGATGTCTGTATCGAATGCCAGAGCCAGCGCCGCCAGTTCCTGGAGCAATACCCTTTCGTTCGCTGCGTATGGATATGAGAAAGGAATTACGCGAATACCGTCAAGCCTGAGCACTTCGGCAAGGGCATTGGTGTTCGAACAGTCTCCTCCGGAAACAGCGACCAGCGCGTCAATGTCGATACCGTGGTTCAGCGCGCCAAATATTCCTCGTATCCAGCCGCAACAAGACGCCGGGAAGCCGTGCCTTTCAGCAGTGAGCACGAACTCCTTACGGTCCGCGGAAGCGATGAAAACGTTGTTCAGATCAACGAGGGTATGCCCCGCAGAAAGGACGATCTCAGAAGGAATCGTCGAAGTAATCCCGATCCTCATTTGGGGGGTCGAAACACCTTTCGATAGATTGCGAGCGCGCGTTTGGTCTCCGCAGCGGAGAATGCCCTGTGCCGCCTCTCGCTCGCGCGTTGGGCGACATGGGCAGCCTGGTCGAACCTGAAACTGGCCATCGTCGCACCATCGAACCACGAGAAATGGTCGATTGCCTTCGGAAGAAATGCGCCTCCGGCAAACAGGTTGCAGAAGCCGCCAATCAGGGATCCCGTAGATATGAGTGAACCGATCCCGAACTTGGTGTGCGGCCCGCAAACGAACCCGAACTTGCCCAGACCGGTGTCCACGGTACCAGCCTTCGTCTGGAGCTTTATGTTTCCGTAGGTGTTCTTGAGATTGCTGTTTGTGGCCATCGCCCCGAAGTTCACAAACGGAGCGACGTAGGAGTGCCCGATGAAACCGTAATGTGCTTTGTTGACGCAGTCGCAGAAAACGGTGTCTGTGACCTCACCGTGAACGCGGCAGTCAGATCCAAAGGAGGATGTCCCTATCTTACCGCCCAGCAGAATCGATCTCTTCCCCACGTAAAGCGGCCCAGCCAGATATGAGAAGGGCTTGCTTTCGACCTCATCGTCAATTATCACCGGCCCGGACGTAGTGTCAACGACAGTCTGCGGAAGGAGCTTGGCCGATTGAGAGATTGCGCGCTGGGATGGATCCCCGATAAACGTGACCCCGTGTTGATCTGTCTGCCCGGTGCTCTTCCGGAACTGGCCAAAGTCATTTGCCAACAATGTCGGCAGGTACTCGACAAGCTGCCAGATTCGAGTGAGCTGCATGAACTTGGCGTTTTGAGCCGGGATCTCCTCATCCGTTAACTGGCCAGTGAGGTAACCAAGGAACTCCCCTCGCGTCCTTCGACGACATAGCTGGCTGTTCCCATCCTCCACAAATGCGCTCAAATCGAAACCCATAAGCGGAAGAACTGAAGCACACACAAAGTCCGCCTCCGCAGGCAAATCGCGCTCTGTAATCACCTGTATGTTCGAGGCAAGTGCTGACGCCACCTCGGCGATCTCCGGACGTGGCAAAAAGAGAACCTGACGACCGCGAAGGAAAAGCTCCCAGCGCTCCCTGATTGTGAATGCCCCTGCCCTCAATTCCCACAACGGGAGGAAATCCGTCAATGGCTGAAAGTGTCCCACTGACTGAGGCTCATATAGCACAACGGGCAGCATCAGTACCTCCGTGGCCGACGAGAAACCCGCTTACGCGATTGACCGCCGATAGGTGTCGGCACTTCCGCATCATCGTCGATCGAGATTGGAATGTTGTACTTTTCTCCGGCGATCGAAGCCAGCGCGGCCAGAACTTCTTCGTCTCTTGCGAACCTGCGCTCGATTTCCTTCGCAAGAAGCCGATTGAGTATCTTCTCGGCTTCGCGTGGGATATCCTCCCTGATGGTCGAGATAGGCTGGGGCTCGATGAAAATCTGGCGGGCTGCAAGATCGACCCAGTTCGCACCATGCATCGGCGGCTGCCCTGAAAGCATGAAGTATAGCAGGCACCCCACGGCATAGGAATCTGACAAAGCGGTCGGGGGATCTCCAGCAAGGACTTCCGGAGCCATATAGGCCGGAGAGCCAGCGGGGAGAGCGGTTCCTCCTGTGGTCATGCCAGCGATGTTAGATGCTGAACTGAACATTTTTGCATTGAAGCCGGCAGTGATGAAAACGGTCACGGGCTCTACCACCCCTGCAAAGTCGCCCTTCGCATGGGAGAAGGACAAAGCATCCATAACCTGGAAAGCCAACCTGGCCGCAGTCTTTACCGGCAGCATGCCCTTCCGCAGAACGTATTCCTCAACCGAATGCCCTTCGGGGAATTCGAACACGTAGCAGGGACGCCCGCTGATCAGTCCCACATCAATACCCGTGGTAATGGAATGGAACGTTTGCCGGGCCGCGTTGCGCGCACAATTCACAAACGCATCGCGCTTCTGCTCGCTGGAGCAAAGGGCTTCGTTAAGTATCTGGATGCCGACCGGTCGGGCCAGAGATGTTTGTTCGCCTCTGTAGATAGCGGTTGAAACGCTTCGGCAATATGGCTGGAGGATGCGGAAATCCTTGAAGGCGGCCCCGACCAGCGGATCGGAGGAAAGAAAGTCCAGGTCCACCAGCTTGAAGGAAGTCGAAGAAATCTCGTCATCCTTGCCGATTTCGAGAAGCCTTCCGAAGCACTCCGGACAATCTGGACGCTGAGTCCCGGTAAGCCCGTTCACGTTTGCGTGAAGATTGCAGGTGGAACAGCGGAACAGAGCCCTGCCCTGCATCCTTAGAGCCAGTATGACATCGCTCTGAGTCAGCAAGCCCGCATTGTAAAGAATCTCCCCGACATGCGTCGAATGCCCTGATTTTGCCAGCTTCCCCTGCAAATCAAGGGCATTCTCGAGCCCCTCTTTCTCGATAACCTTTAGCGCCAAGAGGATTTCTCCGAATGGCTTGCCACGTAGATCTTCCTCGGAAGGCAGCGGCTCAACTTCGAGAATTTCGGCCTCAATGGGCTCAGGGATTTCGGCAGCAGGCCGTCGGACAGTCTTGCGACCCCTGATCCTCTTTGTTCCGCGACGTCCCGCCCCTTGGGGCTTTGCGGAGGATCCGGTCTCCTTCCTGATTCTCATCATCTCTTCAGGAGTGAGCGGCTCGAGTTCCTCGACGGGCTCAGGTTCGACTATCGGCTCGGGCTCCAGCACCTCAGCGGGTACTTGGAGGGGCGCCTGTGCAGATTTCTGTTCCTCTGCCTCAAGACGCTTGCGGACAACCAGAGCTTGCCGTTCATTCAGCAGAAAACGCTCGACAAGAAAATCGACGATGTCCTGCTCCTTAGGACACTCCGCCATGGCGTCGTCAAGAACTTCAGGCGGAATGAAATCGTATCTGCTGATGATCTTCTGAATAAGGGCGTAGTCCGCCATGGATGTCTCCTTCATCGTCTATGCAGAGCCCTGGCGCCCTCCACAGGCGCGCTGGCAGACCCCGCAGATGTGTTGTGATACGAATGGAATGTGAGTGAATTCGCACAGTTTGTCATAGCACTTGTCGAGACGAAAACTCTCAGGTGTTTCCTCAATTGCCTGTGCTGGGCATGCGTCCCGGCACAGCGTGCACTCGCCGCAAAGACAGCGATGAACGACCCTGTCGGGGCAGAGAGGAGCGTCTGTCAGAACCGACACGAGCCTCATCTGAGAGCCTGCCTCAAGAGATACTAGCAGGTTATTTCGTCCGCGCCATCCAATCCCAGCCCATTGGCCAAGAAGTCTGTGGGAAATATGCCCGGTCATGGGTTTCTTTGTAGCTATCTGGCTTGCAGCCACGGCAACAGCAATGAAGCCCTCGCTCTCAAGCTTTGCCGCAATCCCAAGTGAAATCGTGTCCAATTGGTAGTTCACCTGGCGATAATGGTGCATGTAGAGCGCATTGGGCATTCCCTCGACGGTGCCCAACACCCCTCTGTGGAGCCGAATTGCAGCAACATATGCCCGAATTACAGGAACATTGGCCAGTTTTGCGAGAAGATCCGGGTAGCGTTCCCTCAGAGCGACAAGGTCTGCAACTCCTGTTGCGAAAGCCATGTTTGTGCGAGCTATCGCATCCAGTTGTGAACGCACCGCCACGAGGTCGCTTTCAGCGGCGGGCAGCACCAATCACCTTCGAGAGTATGTCGTCAACGTTCGCCCTTGCTGCCTCTCCTTCGAAGTTCAGGAGAAGTCTGTGCCTCAGGACAGGCCTTGTGACTGCCTCAACATCCAGGATGTCGACTTGAGGACGCGCATCGAACAGGGCTCTTGCCTTCGCCGCCAAGGCCAACGCAAGTGCTCCCCGGGGGGAAGGCCCCCACTTGACATACTTCCGTACATCCGCCGGGGCAAGCTCATTCCTCGCATCGCCAGCTCTTACGATTGAGGCGACAAAAGCGGAGACTGGATCGGGAAGCACGACCTGCCTGACAAGATGTCTCAACTCTTTGACCCTCTGTCGTGACAGGACTTTCTCGACCTTAGGATCTTCCGAACCGGCAAAGCGAGTGAGAATTGAGATGAGTTCGGCCTGTCCTTCGGCCGAAATAATCACTTTCATGAGGAACCGATCAAGTTGAGCTTCTGGCAAAGGATAGGTGCCCTCGAGCTCTATCGGGTTCTGTGTCGCAATGACGAAAAAGGGCTCGGGAAGCTCTCTTGTGACACCCATTACCGTGACCGTCCGCTCCTGCATTACCTCAAGAAGAGCAGATTGGGTGCGAGGTGCCGCGCGGTTGATTTCGTCGGCCAGGAGAACGTTGGTGAATACCGGGCCCTGACGAAACTCCACCCGCGTTTCATCAGCGGTCTTCAGGAGAACATCGGTGCCGGTGATGTCCGATGGCATCAGATCCGGAGTGAATTGAATTCGGCGGAAGTCGAGATCGAGGCAGGCGGCCAAGGTCATGGCCAATCGGGTCTTGCCAAGGCCCGGTAATCCTTCCACGAGGATATGCCCTCCGGCGAACAGCCCCCAAAGGAGTTGGTCTACAATGTCTTTCTGCCCAACAATGACTTTGGCAATCTCATCCCGAAGGCGACCAAGATCCTCAGAAAACATCTTGATTTGGTTGTCGGCAGTCGGCAAGGGCATACCTCCGCTCTCAGGGTTTCGATACGCACTGGCAGGGAATGCGACCGCAGTTGGGGCAACAGAGGTAGTGCTTCCGCATCACATCCTCCATACTTACCCCTTTGAGATTTGCGACTGAGATAAGCCAGGCAAGGACATCAGCGAACTCCTTCTCCAGATCACGCTTCTTCTTGTCGCGCATGGCCTCGGCTAACTCCCCGACCTCGCTGACAAAGTACAGGAAGGTTGCCTCGACTCCGCGCGCCTTGTCTTTGTCGAGAAACGTATCTCCAAGAACGCGCTGGATTTCTCCAAGGGTCAAGGGAGTGTCAGAACGGGGCTTTTTCGCCTGCGTCATCGTAGGCTTCCTTCAGGTTTTCCTTGTATTGCTCGAACTCGTCCTTGTCAATGGACGAACCCATCTGTTCGAGATAGCCCCAAGCTCGGTCCAGAAACTGCTTGGACTTGGTGCTTCTACCCGTGAGCATCGCGCTCAGAAAAAGCTGCCGCAACACTCCAATCTTCGCATCGCCGTTGAGCAGTTTGACCAGTTGTTCACCGGTATCCAGGGCATCCTTTATGGACTCCTGATCCTCGCAGAGAATGTCAAACTTCATCTGCAACAATTCAGCATTCTGCCCGAGAGCGACAATGGCTTTGCCTATGGACTCCAGAGCCTTATCTTTCTTGCTCTGCTTCAGATAGCATTCGATCAACTTCTTCCAGACCTCAAAACGCTTTCCATCGACTGCAACCGCCTGCTCGTAGTAGTCAGCAGCAGCTTCCAAGTCCAGTCTGCCCTTTGCGTCATCACCCATGGCAACAAGCCTGTCGGCCTGTTCCTCAGGTGTCAATGCCTTCGTGGGAGTGGGAGCAGGCGTAGGCGTTGCACTCACTTCACTTGACCCGGACGGTACCGGAGTGGCGGACTCGCCGGGTTGTTGCGATCCCGACACCGGGCTTGCACTCCCAACTGCGGCGGGCGTTGGCGTGACGTTATCCGTGCCACCGCCTCCGCTCATTCCGATAACCAGAGCAACTATTCCGCCAACCACCACGATGCCGACCACCACGATGATTGCAGGCATGTTGCTTGATCGGCGCGGCTCCTCTTCTTCGTACTCTTCCCGCCGAGGTGTTGTTCTTGCTCTGGTGGAGGGCGTTCTCTTCGTCACAGTGGAGGGAAATTTCTCAGGTGCGAGCTCGGGAGGGTGGGAAGATCTCTCCTCCTGTACCGGGGAATTTTCGTCCCATCGCGTCACGATCTCGCTAACGTCAACCTTCGTGTCCCGGTGAATCTCGTCGAGCGAGCTCTTTGGCGTGGTGGACTCTTCAGTCCCCTTCATTTTGCGGTACCATCCGCTTAGGTCTTCCTGTTCGTTTGCCGCGGTGTTGACAGGGGGCTTTGTGGAGCCACCAGTGATAGTCACTGCGTTCCCGCATGACGGGCACTTGGCCTCTATGCCGGCAAACTTGTCCGGCAACTGCATCCGGACACGGCAATGGGGACACTGGAATGAGATTGGCATCGCTATTCTCCTTGATCTTCGATTTTAGCCCGATATGCAGGGGCGTCAAACGGCAGGGCCGTAGCTGATTTCGTCGCGCTCAAGTTTCACCGAAACAGTTCTCGACACTCCCGATCGATCGATTGTAACACCGAATACTGCGTCAGTCTGCTCAATTGTGCGCTTGTTGTGCGAGATCAAAATGAACTGCGATCGATCGCTGAATTCCCTGAGTAACCCAATAAAACGCTCGACGTTCGAGTCATCGAGGGGGGCGTCGACTTCGTCAAGAAAGCAGAAAGGGCTTGGATTTGCGCGAAACATCGCGAGGATCAACGCGATTGCAGTCAGTGCTTTTTCACCACCTGACAGGAGTGAAAGAGAAAGCGGCTCCTTCCCTGGCGGCCTGACTCGTATCTCTACCCCGGCCTCGAGCACATCGCCATCCAAGAGAATCAACTCTGCCCTGCCTCCGCCGAACAACTTTCTGAAGGTTTCGCTAAAATTGGCCTTTGTCTTCTGAAATGTGTCGACGAACAAAGAACGGCAACGCTCGTTCATTTCCCCAATCAGCGAGTTAAGGGAGTCCCGGGATTTCGTGAGATCCTGCCGTTGCTCTGACATGAAACGATGCTTGTGCTCGACTTCCTCCAATAGGGCAACCGCCTCGAGGTTCACGCTCCCCAAGCTTCTAAGCTTGTTCTCGGATTCGGCGACAAAGGACTCCAGCGCGACCGAGTCATCCGTTTGTACTTGCCTGTCCGCGGATTCTTCAGGAAGCGGAATGCCTGTTTCCTCTACACACCTCTCACTCGCGGCCACCAATTTCGTCTCGTTTTCTTTGGATGAAATCAGCAGCGCCTCGCGCTGCGAGCGGAGTTCCGCAATCTTCTTGTCGACAACCGCAATCTCACTTTTAAGTCGCTCCAATACGGTCCCTTTCCCGGAAAGCGCTCCCTCAAGGTCGACCAGCTTGCCCCGAAGCCCCCTTGCCTCTTCTGCTGCAGCCACAATTCCCGCCCGGATCTCCGTTCTCGCACACTCTCCGGCCCTCAGTTCGTCTATCCCCTGCTGTATCTCCGCCCTGAGAGTCCGTTCACGACCGGAACTTGTTTCGCGTTCATCATCCAGCCTCCGAACGGACTCCAACGCTGATACCGATTTTTCGGCCGCCCTGGCAAGCCCTACCTTGGCATCAGAAAGAGAGGCAAGCACTTCCTCCCTCGCGTTTGAAAGCTCCGCTATCGTTCTGCGCATATCAGAGATTCTGGTTTCAATGCCGCGTTCCTCATCGGAAGTCCCTCCGATTGCGGAGCGCGCCACTTCCAGCCGCCCGGCCGCAGAGCTTGCTGATGCTGCCATCCCGGCTATCCTCTTCTGGATATCTTCATCACTTCTGCGGAGTGCTGCCTGATCATGTCTGTACGAGCCCCTTTTCTCCGTACGTATCTGAAGGGCTACGTCCGCCCTTCTCCGTGCTTTGGAGAACTCGGCAGCCGCGGTAAGCAGTTGGTCGCGTTCTGTGCACAACTGTTTGAGCATGTCTCCGGCTGCCTGATCACTGGTCTCCATCTGAGAAATCCGGGCCGTCAAAACCTTCATCTCCGAACGCCGGATAAGCACAAAGTCCTCTGCTTTCGTGCCAAGCATCTTCACAATAGACCTGTGGGTTGTGGCAATTTCTCCCTTCCTGCTGACAAGGGTCACCCCCTTGGGGATGGGCAAAGACCACGGCATTTCTTCCACGAACCGTACCCCTGCTGAGAGTTCGCCGAATGCGCCGACAAATCCCGCGCTGCACCGCACAAGCTGCCTGCAGGGCACTCCCACATTGAACTCAATCTCTGCGTCCGGAACGAACTCCGGGGACTCCCGGGCGAAGATGCCCTCCCCCGGATCGGCTCCATGGGGAGCGAGCACGGCTGAGATGAACGATCCAAGCAGTGCCTCGACGGCGACTTCCCAACCGGTGACAATATCGAGATGATCGGCAATAGTCGTCGCCGATTCCGCAAATGTCTTCCCACTTTTCTCCTCTATCAGAGTGAGAATCTGCAGTCTCTTCCGAAGTCCTGCGAGTTCACCGGCGCTCTCGCTCGCACGAGTGCGGAGCACTCCAATCTCTTCATCGCAGATTGCCAATCGCTGTGCTGCTTCGGACTCGTTCTTTGCGGCCCGTTCCAGTTCTTCATTCAAATGACCCAAGCTGTCGTCCGCATCCCGGACTGCCTTCTCAAGAGCTTCGAGTCTCTGCGCGTTTCGCGCCATTTCACCTCGAAGCCACTCCATCTGCTCATGCAGTTTGTCAACCTCTGCAGACAATCTGGCAACTTCCCGCTCTCCGTCCGCTTTGGATCGGCGAAGGGTCTCACGCCGTTGTTCGAGGTCTCGGAGTTCCGTTCTTCTCTGGTTCGCTTGATTCTCCATGGCAGATGCTTGCGCCTGCCTCTCGAGTACTAAGCGTTGGCGGGAGGACTTCTCAGAATCAAGGTTGCTGCCCAATTCCCGTGCCTTGGCAATGACAACATCTATTTCCGCTATTCGCGCAGTCAGGCGCTCAATCTCAAGGCTTGATTCCCGACACCTTGCCGCAAGCTCCACTGCCCGCTTCTCATGCCACTTCAGGTCATTCTCGTACTTGCTCGATAAGCCGTCAATTCGTGCCAGATTGCCTTGCATGTCGCCTTTCTCTTCACGCAGGTTAGTAACCTCGACCGACATTTGCTCGTGTTCGGAAGTCAACCTGCCAAATTCGGCCAGGCATACGGCGTATGCTTGTTCGCAGACATCCAGTGCCGCGCGGATCTTCCCATTTGCTTCCTGAATCACTCTATACCTGACAACGTACAAATCGAGACGCGCTCGATCGCATTCTTCTTTCAACGCGGTGAATTTGCGGGCGCGCGCTGCTTGCTGCGCCAGTGAGCGCCTCTGGCTCTCAACTTCACCAAGGATATCGTCCAATCTGGCCAAGTTCTCGTTGACTTTCTGAAGCTTGGAACGCGCCTCGGCGCGTTTCTCCTTGTACAGTAGAATTCCGGCAGCTTCGTCAAATAGAGCTCTCCGCTCGACAGGTGGAAGCTGAACCAACATGTCCACTTTGCCCTGCTCAATGATGGAATATTCGTTCACCCCGAGCCCGGTGCCGAGAAGGATCTCTCGAACATCTTTCAGCCGGACCTTATGTCCATTGAGCAAGTACTCTGAGTCTCCGTCGCGATAGAGCCTCCGCGATATGATCAATTCATCAACATCGCTGCCAAATCTGCCAAGACGGTTGTCGAGCGAAAGGCTGACCTCTGCAAGAGACAACGGCCGCCGTTCGTCATTGCCGGAGAAAATCACGTCGGTCGTATCCTGCGCACGCAATGTCCGTATGCGTTGTTCGCCGAGAACCCATTTCACCGCATCCACAACGTTGCTTTTCCCGCTGCCGTTGGGACCGACAATTGACGTCAGTCCAGCCCCGAAGGTGAAGCTGGTTCGGTCGGCAAATGATTTGAAACCTGAGAGTTCTATTTTCCTAAGTAGCATCGCCTGATCGCATTCCGACCAGCCACAACCTGCCGCATCCCGTGAGAGCACCCGAGCCCAACTCACTATCGAGAGTGTCCGCGAACAAGCTCTGCATCGCGGCACCAGCGCCCGACGCAATACTCACCGGAGAGATCGCAGAGACGGCACTCGGGTTCGAGCCGGTGTGGCCCTCTTGCGTGGCTTTGCAGGCTCTCATTGCCTGCTCGCCTGCAAGTGGAGGAACTCGCACGAGTGTCCACATTTCGCGCAATGGCCATTGGCAATGCCGCTCATGTCAACAGAGTAACCTCGCCGACTGACCAGCGTTGAGCGGCAGCCCGGACACATGGTGTCGTTCCAGTCGCCGGGAGGACAATTCCCGACATACACGTACTTCAGGTATTCCAGCGCAAGCAGACGTGCCTTCTCCAACGTTCGAAATGGTGTCGGAGGATATTTGGCCCGATAGGAGGGGAAATATGCGGAGAAATGCAGTGGGATGCTCGGATCGACCTCGCTGCTGATCCATTTAGCAGTCTGTGCGATGTCATCGTCCGAGTCGTTCTGCGTAGGTATT
>JBAZOJ010000027.1:0-23067 GCA_041648755.1 Candidatus Brocadiia bacterium | reverse complement strand
TCGCAACAAAGCACCCGCCGCCACCGCCTGATGCTGCCCCGCCGCCGTTTCCACCGCCGTCTCCGCCGCCACCTCCGCCACCACCGTCGTTACTCTCGGGAGTGGCCTTGGCTTCGGCGAGCATCGGTACGCCGTCATTGAAGAACACGCACATCGGGCGGCCATCGTCCTTGAGCAGAACAAATGTCGGGCCATCCGCGACCACGGAATCAGCGACAATCGCGTTCTCCCAGGACATCCCGTTAAAGCGGGAGTATCGCACAGTTGTTTCCGAGTGCGATGTGATGTGCTGATGATCACCTTCGTCGAGGGCAGTGCTCGTGCCCATTCCCGCGCCGGTCGTCGGATCAACGAGCCCGAAGCTCCAACGCCCGAAGATTCCGTAAGCGGAATAGAGTTGCGAACCACGGAAGTTCGCGATATCGGTGTAGCTTACATACGCCGCGCCTGACGGATCTACCGCGAGCGAAAGGTCGTGCCCCGCGTTGCCGGAATCGGTGGACTGGGTTATTTCCCAGTCCAGCCATCCCACGGACCTGGTGGCAGCCTGATAGAGGAAGAGCCCCTTGCGATATGCAAGGAATGTCCGCCCCGATGCGGGCTCGTACTTCGCAACGAGGTCGTTGCTGGAAACGTCGGAATCAATAATGCTGGTTACCCATTGTCCAAGCGTGTTGTCGTACACACGCTGAACCAGGTCGCCAAACACTCCCCTGCGGTAGAAGACAGCAATTGCGCCGTCAGAGTCAACAACGATTGCGCTTCTGACTCCCGCTCCGGCGTTGCTCTCCATCAGAACGGGAATCCATAGGTTCCCCTGCGGCTGGAGGAGATATACGTCGCCAGTTTCCGTCACGTACGTAACGTACACGCCGCCTTCCCACAAAACGAGATCGAGGCTGCTGACGGGACCGGTTCCGTTCGCAAGAGTTGTTTCCTCCAGGGCAATCTGAGAATCGACCTTGGGGGCTGATGTGTTCTGCAGAAGAACAATGCTATCCTGTGTGTCATCGTAGAGCACAACTGAGACGTCCCCGAATGCTCCGTCAACGTCAATTGCCCTGGTGGTCATCTTGGGACCGATAGCAAGCGGCTTGTACCAGTACTGGGCTGGCATCGTTGTTCCGGGCGCCCAGTTCCATGTAATGGTCGAATAGGCAAAGATATCGAAGCTGGCTGTAATGCCGCTGCCGGATGGCGCACTGCCAGTGCCGGTGTAACCGGTGCACAGGTAATTGGCTCCGTCGGTTGAGGCCAGGGCAACCACTGTCTCGCCCCTGAAGAACCAGTAATGTCCTTCGACGGGCGATACTTCGCCGTATCCGGTCGGGTTAAGAACGTCGAAGCGGTCCTGTGCGAACCACTCTACAAGCTGGTGAATCGGCCCGTTCATCGTGAATACCATCTGCCGCGGGTTGCCTATGGACTTAACCATATTGGCAGACCCGGCACCTGTTCCCCGCCATTCGGGAGCGTACCGGAGAACAGGGGTGGTCGGCGGAACAGCGAGTGTGGCAGTAACCACTGAGCCTCCGTCGTACCATCCGCTGACATCAGGTGCAAAACCACCGACCGAACCGACGTTCTCAAGCAGCAGATAGAACTCTGTCTGGAACGCTGCGAACTCGCGAATCGGACCGCTCATCGTAACGGTGATGCCTGTGCCCGGGCCGCTTGTTGTCACGCTTCCGGAGCCTGAACCGCTCCAGCCACTGAATGTGTAGCGCTCCCAAAGTGGGTTGTTCGGAAGAGTAATATCGGCCGTCGCGTTTGTGCCTTCCTTGAACCAACCTGAGCCGATTGGGGTTCCGGCATTGGTCTCGACCTTCAACTCGTACTGCTTGTCCCAGTTCCAGTTGACTGTCGTGGGGATGCTCAATGTGAATGGACCGGTGCTGTTGGTGTCACCAAAGATGAGAGATCCGGATCCGGTGTACCCCAGGCACTGGTACCGAACGCCAATACCAGCCGACACGAATGCCGGTACGCCGGTTTCGATGACGCTGCCCGCCGCGTACCAGCCCTTTGTGGCGCCAGTAGCGCTGTAAAGGTCATTCTTGACGTCGAGCAAGTACTCAAGTACCCAGATGAAACCAATCGTTGTCGCTTGCGTGATGTTGAACTGGCATGTGCTGCCGGTGCTGTTGCCGATCTGCGGCGAGGTCCAGCCGGTGCAATGGTAGCGGCTGAAGTTGTCGATCTGGTGTTCGGCTTCGGCGATTATCTGGATCGCCGTTCCGGTCTTGTAGAAACCGGAAGTGCTGCCGGTGATGAAGGTCTGTGATGAGTTGACCGTGAGCATGTATTCGCGGGCGTAGGTGGCCGTAATCGTCTTTCCTGCGGGGTTCTCAACAGTGGCGCTATGGGCAATCGTGCCCAAGTCGCTCCAGGAGTCGAAGGCCCAACGCTGGGAAGGTGTCTGCCCCGAGTACTGCGGCACGGAGATATCGTGCGCTGCGAAGTACTTCCAAGTGCCTGTGTAAGAACCGGTGTAATCGCTGCCGTCGACCGTGACGAAAGAACCGGAAGTAAGGGAGGTCTTAACCGTCACACTAACATCGTTGGTCAGTATGAACGGATCCGTCTTGAACCAAGTGCACCAGGAACCGCCATTGTGCGCGCGTGCAGCAAGGATGAAGTTACGGTTCTGAAGCCCGGCCGCAGCAGTATCGAATGTGACGGTCCAGTTTCCACCGCCCTGATCGGTCGGCGTGGCTGCGATCGGGACGATGGTTGTCCCACCATCCACGCTGTATCCGAACTCATATCGGGTGGGATAGTCAACGAGCCTTTCTATGTATGCACGTGCAGGGCAGCATTCAGAGGACGTGCTCCAATTGGAGGTTGAGTTCGTTCCTCTCTGGTCGCCGTTCATTATGAGCGTAGCGACTGTATTTCCGGTGTACCCGAGCAGTGACGGGTAGCAGTAATAGAAATAGAGGCCGACATGCGTGCCCATTGGAACGTTCGGAACGTTCACGGTATAGTCTGTTGACGACCCGATTGAGGGGGTATACGCGGTGCTCGAAGTCCAGATGTGGGTAACCATGTTCGTTGCGGGATCTATCGAGAACAGTTTCAGATATACAGACCAGCCGCTATAGTAGTTGCTGCCAGTACCGATGTAAGTGGTGAACTTGATCACCGTCCCGCTGACTTGAGATGCATTGCCGGGATCTTTGTCCACGACGGTGAAGTACCACCAACTGTAGCTCTGAGATGTTCCCATAGTCCACGGATTGGGCGGAAAGTAGTTCTGGAGTTTTGGCGGGGTCACCGTAGAGCTGAGATCGAGAGTGCCCTCGTCGGGATTCGTGTACCCCGAAATGGAATCCGGGACGATGTTGACAATGAGGATATTCTCCTCTCGGGGCGTGGTGACCGCGCCAACCGTGTCGGCTGTGGCTCGGATCTTTGACCCGAAATCGGTCAGGTTACCGGTATCCCAGTAAAGTGAGTACCCATCGGTCCCGTCGCTGTCGAGACCAATGCTGTGCCATTGGCTATCCGTCGAGGTGAAGTACTCGAAATAGACTATGGTGAACGGCAGCGCACCGTCAACCACTGCAATCAATTGCACCTTTCCGCCGTTGTAGTCGCCCTCGTTATAGCCCGCGATGTCAGTGACTGTTGCGGGAAATGCGAAGGCGCTTGGGGTGTAAGCGGCCAGAGCGGCACATAGAGTTATCGCTGCAAACAGCGTTCTTAGAACTCGCATGGATCCTCCTGAATACTGCTCGGTTCACCGAGCCAACAGATTCCTGAACATGGCTCTGAAAGCACCACTGTCGCGAAGGGTGACAGCGGCTGTCGGAGAGACAAGGTAGTAAAACTCGACCAGATTGCCGGATGTGGCAGAACCTGCAAACAAGGTGTCTCGCGCAGTTGTCAGGCTCCTGACCGCGTTGGCGCCCATAGAGCCAAAGGCCGCTGTTGCCACGAAGCACCCGCCGCCGCCAGAGGGGCCGACATTGACCAGTGAGGTGGCGAAGGCGTCGATATACTCGATCTTGTTGGAACTGGAAAAGAACACCGCAGGTTTCCCTGACGGAACAATATGCATACTCACGTTGCCGTCTATGCCGACAGGATTCGGAATTGTCAGAGTCTCCCAGGCGGTACCGTTATGCCGGGCATACCTGAACCTGTGACCGTCTGTCGAGAGCACATGTGGACGCTGACCTGCGTCGAGGACGAAGGCCAGATCATAGCCCGACAATGTCGGATCTGCCGTTTCGATTGTCCAGGTGTCAGTTACCTTGTGGGCAACCTTGGTGACCGGGGCATCGACGACGGTACGATCCTGGTAGGCGATGTAGACTTCCCCGCTGGTTGTCACCCGAATCTTACAGAAGTAACCGGTATCGCCGGAATTGTCGACGACCGCTGTTGTCCAGGCTCCACCTTTGCGTTCAGCAAAGATAAGGGCCTTCAGCGATGAATCGAAGAAAGCAACAACAGGTTGGCCGTCTGTGGCTTTCACGGCAACTGAAATGTACTGCGCGGGCGTTCCTTCGTACGGAATGGTCGAAGCCCAGGTCGGGGTGCCTCCCATACAGCGGACTTTCACCTGCGCGTTGGTGGAATCGAGATAGGTCAGCAACATGCTGCTGTTCTCGCTGCTGCCGTCAAGAACCTTGATTCCCCAGCCCTCGGCGGTGGGCATGCCGGATATCGTACTACTCGTGTCGTGACAGAGAAAGTAGATGTGATGGTCGGCACCGTTGTAGAAAGTGATAAGCGGCTTATCGCAGTAGCTCAGGCCAAGGGAGACCCCTTCGCATTCGGTAACGCCGGTGACCACCTGAACGCTTGACAGAAGGGCGCGGTCAAGATCATACTCTTCGTAAAGAATCGCCTGAAGCGAAGGCGAGTAGTACGCAAGGCCGTAGTTGCCGTCAAACCTCAGCTTCGACGACGGATACAGGCCGTCCGAAACAACATCCACGGGCATGTTCCAGAATTGCTCCGGGACGCCAGGATCGGTCGCACAGGCACTGGGGGTGTATGCGGCAAAAGTGACACAGAAAGCAATCACGGCAAAAAGCGCATTTGGAACTAGCACAGTCCCTCCTGAATGTTGCTCAGACCTACTGAGCGGGCAAATGCCCGGTATAACACTGGAAGCATCCCCGTGTCGCGAAGAGCGGCAACGGCTGGGAAAACTCAGAGTAGTACGTCTCGGCCATTTTGTCGTTGCAGACAATTGTCCAAAATCTGGCACATGGCCTCTGGGAAGGGGCTCAGCCTACCGAGCAAGCAACTTCCTGAACATGGCTCTGAAAGCTCCGCGGTCGCGAAGGGTAGCTGCGGCTGCGGGGGAACCCAGGTAGTACAACTCGACCAGCTTGCCAGAAGTGGTGGAACCTGCAATCAAAGTATCTCGCGCAGTTGTCAGGCACCTGACCGCGTCGGCGCTCATCGAGCCAAAGGCCGCTGTTGCCACGAAGCATCCGCCACCGCCACTGGTTGCTGTTGTGCCGCCGCCATCGCCACCGCCGCCATCGCCACTGGTGCCGCTCTTGGCGGAAACTGTGGAAATCCGACCTCCGTCAAGATACACGATCTGCGGATAGCCATTTGTCGCGAGCACGATTGCGGTATTGCCGATGACGTTTGTTCCGCCGAGGGCAGAGAAGTCCCAACTGGCGCCATTGAAGCGTGCATACCGAAGGGTGGTGAAATCGTGGTGGCCGATGTGTATGACGCCGTTCCGGTCGACTGCGATTGAGGTGTTGAACCCGCTTCCATCGGCAGGATCCACAAGGACGGAATACCATTGATTGTCAACGCGGGTTGCGAACTTCAGGTGCAGCTTATTGCTGTCCGTTGCATCCTGATAGGCGATCATAGGCGTGCCATCGGGGGCAAGTGCCACCGACGGATAGAAGCCCTGGTCGCCATCGGCGTCAACTACGCTCAGTACCCAGCCGCCTGCCGTGCTTTCCGCGTACATGAGCCTGCGGAGAGTCAGCGTATGATAGGCAATGACCGGCATCCCGTCCATTTCTCTCACAGCAATGGCATTGAACAGTCCGGGATTGCCTTCAGCGTCAACTGTCTCGACATCCCAGGTACCTGAACTGTGTCCAAGGGTGGCCAGCTTCAGCGAATTTTCAGCTACATCGTAGAATGCCACAAAGACGTCGCCCATCGTGTTTGCGGCGATGTGCGGGTTGCGGCCGGAATCGCCGATCGTCTGTATGACGTCCGAGGGCACTCCGGAATCTGCCTTAACCTCAAAGGCGCCGATATAGTGAAGCGTCTTGTCTTGTGTTGAATAGTATGCGACATGGGGGTTGTTTGCAGTGTCAACGAACAGGTCGAGCCAGTCAAGGGACAGGACACCACTTCTGAGCGTGCTGACCGTCCAACCGGACTCTCCCCTGATTGCCAGGTTGATCGCTTGTTCAATGGCGTCGTAATAGGCAACTACGGGACGCCCTGAAGTATCGCGTGAGGCCGCCATCTGAGTTGGCGAACCAACGTTGACGACGAGTTCGGAAATGTTCCAGCTTTGATCGCCAGCGGTCGGCCGGTCCTTCCACATCCAGCGAACCAGCGTTGGCGCTGCAATATCGAACGTGAAGTACGGCTTTGTGCCTGATGCAATCGAGCCGGTTGCGTAGTACCCGTCGCATAGCTTGGAACCGACGATGTACTGGCAGACTCCACTGGCTGTCGCACCATTGAAGTACCAATACGTACCGACGGCTGGGTTCTGCGTCCCGTAACCATCAGGATTCTCGATCGTCAGCGAATACTGCAGGTGCCACTGGACTGATTCCCTGATGGCATTATTCATAGTCACCGAAATGACTCGTGGTGAATCCGGCGAGGGGATCGAGGAGAAGGATCCGCTCCCTTCGCCGATCCACTGCGGCACGTAGCGCGAACCGGCTTGTGCCGCAGGCGCTACGATGTTGATCGTAACCGTCGTGCCCGCGTTGTACCAGCCCGAAGCGTTCGGCGAGAACGACCCGAGCCCGCTGAGCACAACGAGGTCCAGCTTGTATGACACAGTCCAACTTGCCATCTCTGTGACGTAACCGTTGACCGTCAATGATTGCGCGGGGTTCCCCCCGGAAGTTGTAACCGAGCCGGTTCCCGATCCTGTCCAACCGTTAAAGAACATACTTACAGTCGCCGTGCTTCCTGGAACCGTGGAACTGATGCTTAGCACCGTTCCCGAGTCATACCAGCCTGAAGCTGGCGCTGTCGTGCCAACGTTGCTTGAGATCATGACACTATACTGTTGCTGCCAGACCCACTGGATGGTCGTCGGGCCGGAAAGCGTCCCGGAGTAGCTGCGGGTTGCGGCGCCGGGTGCGCTGTTGATGCTGTATCCCCTGTTGTCAAACCGCGCACCGACGCCGTTATCTATCGTCTGCGCAACCGAGTAGGCGACTGTCGTGCCGTCCGAATACCATCCGGTTGCTGTACCCGTGCCGACTCCCTTGTCGTTCAGCACGCTGAAGTAGTACTCGAGTTGCCAGTTCAGCGTCACGACGCTTCTCGCAGGCAGATTGAAGCTGTACCACAACTCGGTCGTGTTCACGCCAAGCGATGAAATGTCCATTGAAACGAAGCGATACCTGGTGCCGGAGTCAACAAGGCTGTACTGCGGAACCTGTATCTGCATAAGCGTTCCTGGCTCGTAGTATCCGCTCGGGGGAGCGGTGAAGTCGTCAACACTGGAATCCACCTCGAAGTAGACTTGCCTGGCGTAGTAAGCGGTGACCGCCGTGTTCATCCTTGGCAACACTTGCATTTCGTGGGTCATTGCTCCGCCATCGCTCCAGTAGTCGAACCGCCACTGCATTCCGCTTGTGTCAGCCACATAGAGCGGCGCGGCTATGGTGAACGTTCCGTAGTAAGTTGTGTTACTGGAATAGGGAGGGGTTCTGCTGGTTCCTGCAATGGTCAACTGCGTTCCGGCGACAGGAATCAAAGTGCCCGGAGCGCTGGGGCTCTTCGCGATGTTATACGTCAGGTCGATCCGGTTGTGGACTGGATACGGCCCGAAGTTGTACGTTCCACTCCAGACAGGTCCATAGTGGAATCTGGCCCTGAATTTGACATTATTGCTGTCAACAGCCCACGAAGACCAGTTGATAGTGTACTGATCCTGTCCGGGAACCTTCACGATCTGGTTGTTACCAACCGAAACCCATGATCCACCGTCTGCTTGGTACTGGAATGATACTGTGTCAACATCCGCACCGTAAGTCTGAAACTGGACGCGCAATGGGGCCACGTAGTAGTTGTAGGGCCCGTACCAGTAGGTGTTGTAGGCGTACCTGTACCAGCAGTTCTGGGTGTTGCCCTGGAAGTAGTTGTACCCATTGTAGAACATCCAGTACTCGCCCTCTTGCCCGAGCAACAGGTTCTTAGCGAGGTTCGAGAAGGCGGAGCCTGCAAGCGTGTACTCCTGAAGCCCGACTTGCGGTGTAATTGCGTCGGAGGTCGCAACTTCAGTGAAGCTCCCGGCGGAACCGGAGAACAGTTTCAGTTTGAATGGGTAAGTGTAAGGTACGTTGGAGAAGTTCGTCTGTACCTTGGTGCATGTCCCGCTATAGGGTATGCTGTTCGCCACATCCACAGACCAGTAGGTTCCCGTGCTGTAATACGTGCCGGTCTGGATCCACTTGTTTGCGGGATACCACACCCCGATTTTCGTGCGCGTGTATGAAAGCGACATGGTGGTGTCGCCCCCTGTCGGGCTTGGCGGGGTCAGCGTCACCATGGAGAGGTTCTGAACCTGCATGGTCGCGACGGTCCACTCTCCATACTGCCCGTCATCGTACGCCCTGGCCCTTACCTGGAACGCACCGTCCGTTATCCCTGCTGTGTTGAGCGCATAGGTGAACCCGTCACCAGGGGTATTGTCTGTTACCGTTGTGCTCCACATAGCGTCGGAGCTCTTCTTGTACTGCCACTCGACCTTGTCCACACCTGAGAGAACGCTGAACGTGGTGGCGACGAGGCTCAACACGCCCGCGTTGATGTCCGTGGTGTCGTAGCCAGATATGGCGGTCACATCGATATAGGGCATCACATACTGGATGTCATCCACCCAGAGGCCATAGTAGTAATAGTCATAGGCATAGGTGCGGAACCTGAATCCCAGGCTTCCGCTCGGGATCGTCACGCTCGCGGTTGCGCCATAGACATACGAATAGTAGCCCGCAATGCTGGCCGCGTTATACCAGTTGTACCCGTCCGGGGTGTACTCGATGTCGAGACTGCAATATTCCGCGTCGTACCAGAATGTAAGGGTACCATTGGCAAGCGTGGGGCTCGCCCAGGAGTAAGTCAAGTAGTAATCGAAGAAGTACCCGTTCCCGTAGTAGCCATATGGCATGCCGACGTGAGCGGAATACGATGCAGAGCTGTAGTAGTAACCGTCTACATCCGCGCCCCACGTGTTGTAGCAGGGGTAGTTGTAGTTGTCGGTGTAGGACGACCATGGGGATGAGTAGTCGTATATTCCCTCTCCGTAGCCGTATCCGCTGTCCCAGTTCTCGCTGACGTCCCAGGAACTTGCGGCATTGGCACTCGGAGCGAAGAACACAAGAATTGTCAAAGCGAGCAGCAGGCCAAACCCAAAACGTCCGAACATAGCACACCCCTTTGCAGTAGTTTGTGTGTAGTATCCCTGCGGATACCGTCTGCAGACAAGGGTATGGGGTAATTCTACCAGTCCAGCCCTTGGGGGAAGGGGCTTGGCATCATATAGTGCTTCGACGCCGGGGAGTGATGCAGATTACTCCCGCATATATATACTACCCATTTCGGGCTCGTGACGAAAAAAAGGGCCCCTTCCGGAGCCCTTTTGCCGAATGCCGGAACCGAAAACTACTTGGGCATCCTGATGAAGCCTTCCTTCATCAGGCATTGGATCTCTTCCCTGGCCTGACGTATTGTCTCTGCTGCGATCTTGTAGATCTCGTCGCGCGTCATGTTGAGCCTGGCGACTCCCTGCTTGACGGCCATGTGACCGACCGCGGCCGCCTCGTTGGGGAAGACCTCCCAATCGTCCATCGTGGGCATGATGTAGTCTTCGTGCAAGCCCTTCTTTTCAGCGGTCTCGGCTATTGCCACGGCTGCGGCAATGCACATTTCGTCAGTGATGGTCTTGGCTCTGACGTCGAGCGTCCCGCGGAAGATTCCCGGGAAGCCGACCGAGTTATTGACCTGGTTCGGGAAGTCCGATCTGCCGGTCGCCACTATGCGCGCACCTGCCGCCTTGGCCTCCCATGGCCATATTTCGGGAACCGGATTGGCGCAGACGAAAATGATCGGATCCGGCGCCATCTCGCGGATCCACTCCGCCTTGACTGAGCCGGGGCTGGAGAGGGCGATGATTACATCCGAGCCCTTCACGGCCTCGTAAGCTCCGCCCTGGATTCCCCAGTGGTTGGACACCGTCGCCATGTGCCATTTTTCTTTGTACTTGGCCTTGAGCTCTTCCTTGTCGGCGCGTTCCGGGAAAAGAATGCCCTTGGTGTCGGTCATGATGATATTGCCCGGGGTAACTCCGCCTCCGATAAGGACGCGTGAGATGGCGATATTCGCTGCGCCTGCGCCAATCATCGCCACCCGCACCTCGCTCAACTTCTTGCCGACAACCTTCACTGCGTTGATGAGCCCGGCCAGTGTAACGGCTGCCGTGCCCTGCTGGTCATCGTGCCAGACGGGGATGTGGCACTCGGCCCGCAGTGTGTCGAGGATGCGGAAGCACTTGGGCTGGGAAATGTCTTCGAGGTTGATGCCGCCGAATGACGGCTGCAGAATCTTGACGGTCTCAATGATCTTATCGGGATCCTTCGTGTCGAGGCAGATCGGGAAGGCGTCAACACCGCCAAGATACTTGAACAGAATCGCCTTGCCTTCCATCACGGGCAGGCCAGCCTCAGGGCCGATGTCTCCGAGCCCCAGAACTCGCGTGCCGTCAGAGACGACCGCGACGAGGTTCGCCTTGTTGGTGTGTTCGTAGACTGACTCGGGGTTGCGGTTAATCTCCTTGCAGGGAGCCGCGACACCCGGCGTGTACCAGATCGCAAAATCCTTGAAGTCCCGGATGCAGCACTTCGGAATAGTCGCAATCTTTCCCTTGTAGTAGGGATGCAGGATCATTGCATCAGCAGCAGGCTTCTTTGCCTTTGCGAGCAATTCCTCTACGTTCGGGGTCTCCTTCACAGCGCCTCCTTATAGGTTTTTCCGGCCTGTCAGTCGGTTGTAGGCATTTCCTGGCCCATCGAGTCATGCAGATAGAACTTCGCGTTTATTATATGCGCGATGTCCTGCATTGTCACCACACCCTTCATCTTCCCCGTGGAACCGACGACAGGTATGTGGTGGAACTTGCCCGCGATCATCCTTTCATAGGCATCGATAATGGTGGTCGCGGTTGACATCGTAATCACGCGCTTGGTCATGACCTTTTCGATTACCGTCTTGTCCGGATTGAGCCCCTTGGCGATCACACGCTTGTTGAGGTCGCGTTCGGTGAAGATGCCTATGGGCTCGTCCTTTTCGTTTACTATTGCGATCGAATCCGACCTGCGCGCGAACATCTTCTTTGCGGCTTCGGTTACAGTGCCTTCAGGTCCCATCTTCGGAGGATTGTGCAGTACGGTCTTGAGGGCTGACCATTTATTGCCGGTGATCATCGTGCGAGCGGCAGCGATGAAATCCAGGCTGCTGTCCAGTTCCAGTTCGCCCTGCTGCACTTCCTGAATCTGGTAGTACGAAAGATATCCGACCAGTTTCCCCGCACCGTCCACTACGGCAAGGATTCTGATTCCGGTCTCCTCCATCAGGTCCAGTGCTTCCTCCACCAGCTTGTCCGTCGTAAGAGGTGGAATCTCGGTGAGCATTATCTTCGATACGGGGGTCTTCTCGAGGTCGAGTTCCCTTGCCACCGCCCTGATGCTGCGGAAGAAGGAATAGTGGCCGATGTAGCGGCCCTTATCCGTGATAAAGACCGCCTCGGTATTGTTGTCGACGGCTGTTTTGACCGCCTGTTCGACGGGCATATCCGCAGGTACAACGACCACTCCGGTGTTCATGTACTTCGACAGGCCCGACAGATCCTTCAGATTGTCCATGGAAGAACCGAATCCAATATCAAAGGCCTTGTAGTTCGTGGCCTCTGTCCCCGGGGGAACCTTTTTCGCGATGACCGCCTTGAATTGTTCCGGCGTGGCCAGGTCGCGGAATGTCAGCCCGGCGATATAGCCAACGGCTACGATATTCGCCGTAACTGCAAATCCAACCTTGTCGCGGGCGGTTGTGGTGAAAGGAAAGGCGAAGACATTGCTTGCGGCTTCGTACTTCACGGTTGAAGAATCCACGATGATCAGGCCCCATTCCTTCACGTCATGGCGGTACTTGTCGTAGGCTTCCTGGGAAAGGGCCAGCAACAGGTCCACTTTCTCCGGCTTGGGCGCGTCTATTTCCGCAAGGGAGAAGACCAGTTCTGCCTTGCAGGCACCACCGCGGGCCTCCGGGCCGTAACTCTGGGTCATCACGGCATTGAGTGGTACATTTGTCTTGTGCACTTGTGCGAGACTCTCGGCGCCGTAGAGAGCGCAGGTCTCGGCTATGATCATTCCGGCAGTTATGATGCCTTGGCCACCCGTGCCGGAAAGTCTGACTTCATATCTTTCATCGGGTCTGTTTGTGAAATCCATACGGCCTCCGGTTTACAGGTCCAAAGTGCTCATGTGCATGCTGAACGGTGTTCTGTCTTTGCCAGCGTGTTCGGCATAATAGGCTGAGAACTCGTCGATGTTCTCTTCCTTGTGCAGGATGCCGATTTCCCACTTTTCGACTGTCTCGCCCTTTGCGCGAAGTTCGTTCGCCTTTTCCACGGTGATCGTGGTGTCCTTGAGTTGCGTCAGCATCTGGGCCCCGTTGCCGCACTTGTTGTAGAAACTGAATACTGACGGGCAAATGCTCAAGACTTCGACGAGAGCAAGCCCCTTGTGCTGGAGAGCCTGCGCTATGAGTGATTCGAGTTGACGGGCGTTCGAGGCGGTGCCGCGCGCTACGAAAGTCGCTCCGGCCGCAATGGCCAGTTTCGGGATATTGAAGGAGGGTTCGTAGTTGCCGTAAGGGGCTGTGGCAGCGTATGCCCGCTTCGGGGTGGTGGGCGAGTATTGCCCGCCGGTCATTCCGTACACGTTGTTGTTGAACAGGATTACCGTCAAATCGAGGTTCCGACGGCAGGCATGGATGAAGTGATTTCCACCAATGGCCGTTGCGTCGCCGTCTCCGGTGACCACGACCACTTTCAGTTTCGGGTTCGCCATCTTGACGCCGGATGCGAAAGCAATCGGCCGACCGTGCGTCGTGTGAAGCGAGCAGAAATCGAAGTACACCGGCAACCGGGATGCGCAGCCGATGCCTGAGACCATGACCAGCTCGTCGCGGCTGATCTTGAGCTTGTCTATCGCACGAATCATGGAGCCAGCGGTTATTCCGTCGGAACAGCCGGGGCACCAGATATGCGGGAATTTCTTGTGCGGCCGCAAGTACATATGCACAGGATTGGGAATGAGTCTGAGCTTCTTTTCGGTTTCCATTGATGCTCCTACTTGACGATTTCCTTCAGAACGTCGGCGGGTTCGAAGAGTCGGCCGTCAATGCGGTTGACCGGCTTCACCTTCACGGAGTCTCCCGCAAACCTCTGAACCTCGAGGATGTACTGGCCCATGTTCATCTCGACCACGAACACCTTCTTGACCTTGCGGACCAGCCGCGCGAGGAGTCTCTCCGGCGATGGCCACAGGGTAATCAGATGCAGCATGCCAATCTTCTTGCCCTGCTTTCGCGCAAGTTCGACCGCCCGCTTCGTCACGCGCGCCGATGCGCCGTAGGAAATGACAAGCGAGGTCATGTCGTCGGTGTAGAATTCGCGCCAGAAAGTGAGTTTCGGATCGTCACTCTTTATCTTGCGATTGATGCGTTCCAGAAGTGGCACGATCTCGTCCGACCGTTCCGTCGGGAACCCGGCCTCGTCATGGATCAGGCCCGTCGTGTGGAAGCGGTACCCCGAGCCAAAGGCTGCCATCGGGGGAACGTCGCCGAACGCGGTGTCATAGGGCTTAAAGTCCTTGGGCTTTACGGTCGGCGTCTTGCGGTTCACCAGACGCTTTTCGGTATCGTCCAACGGTGGAATTTCAAGCCGCTCGCGCAGGTGGGAAAGCACCTCGTCGAGGAGCAGGATGACCGGCGTGCGGTACATCTCGGAAATATTGAAAGCCTGGATGGTGTATTCGTAGATCTCGGCTACGGTGCTGGGGGCAAGGGCGACAATCGGATGGTCCCCGTGAGTACCCCACTTGGCCTGCATGACGTCGCTCTGGGAGGCCTGGGTCGGAAGCCCCGTGCTGGGGCCGCCGCGCTGTACGTTGACAATGACGCAGGGAACTTCGCACAGGCAGGCGTATCCGATATTCTCCTGCTTGAGTGAGAATCCCGGGCCGGAAGTGGCGGTCATTGCCTTTACGCCGGTCATAGCGGCTCCGATGACGGCCGCGATCGAGGAAATCTCGTCCTCCATCTGCATGAAAGCCCCGCCGTACTGCGGGAGTTTCAGCGCCATGACGGCAGCAACTTCGGAAGAAGGCGTAATCGGGTAACCCGCGTAGAACCGGCAACCCGCATGCAATGCGGCCACCGAGCAGGCCTCGTTACCCATCAGGAACGCAACTTTCTTCCCTCTCGACAGCTTTATCGGCTTGTATGTTTCTGGCATTGCTTCTCCTAACGGTCCTTGCAGAGTTCGTACTCTTTCGGGTCGCCGAAGATGGCGAAATCCGGGCAGTGGAGTACGCACATTCCGCAGGTGATGCACCGGTCAAGGTGCACTATCTCGACTACTCCGTTGGGAAGGCGCTCGATCACCTGCTTGGGGCATACCGAAATGCAGATGCCGCAACGCTTGCACCAATTCTTCTTGATAACAAGGTACTTGTCCTCGGTCCCGGGCTTCGCTGGCGCAGGGGCCGGCTTCGCGGTCGGGTTCGGGGTGCTGGGCTTTGAATCCATATTCCTACCTCCGGGCTTGTCAGCGTTTCAAACTCTGGGCCATCAGCGGTCCGATGTCTGTCGGGATCGCTGCTATCTTCACTCCGGCCTTCTCAAGAATCTCGATCTTCGCAGCGGCTGTGTCCGCCGCACTGCCGATGATCGCGCCTGCGTGGCCCATTCTCCGCTCGGGCGGAGCAGTCCGCCCGGCAATGAACGCCACAACGGGCTTGCCGAGTTCCTTTTGTATGTAGTCGGCGGCCCGAGCCTCGTCGTTGCCTCCGATCTCTCCAATCAACACGATACCCTTCGTTTCCGGGTCGTCCTTGAACATGCGAAGCAGGTCCACGAAGTCGCTGCCGATAACCGGGTCTCCGCCGATTCCAATGCAGGTGCTTTGTCCGAGCCCGGCGGCAACCAGGGAATAGACAACTTCATACGTAAGTGTACCTGAGCGTGAGATTACTCCCACATTGCCCTTGCGGTGAATGTGACCGGGCATGATCCCGATCTTGCAGCGGTCAGGGCTGATGACTCCGGGACAATTGGGACCGATCATCCTCACGCCTTTGGAGCGCGTGAAAGCGTATGCCTTGATCATATCGTTGACGGGCACGCCTTCGGTGATAACGACCACCAGCTTGACGCCAACCGCGACGGCTTCGTATATCGCGTCCGCCGCATAGGGAGCGGGAACAAAGATGACCGTGGCGTCGGGCTTCACGGTTGCACAGGCTTCGCGACAAGTGCGGAACAGTGGAACGCCCAGGAAGTCCTTCTCCTTTACGGCCGGATCCACGCCAGCCACAACCTTCGTGCCGTACTTGATCATCTGCTCGGTGTGGAATTTTCCTTCCACTCCGGCGATTCCCTGGACCATTACCTTGGTGTTTTCATCTACAAGTATCGCCATTATACACCTGCCGTCATTTCAACAGCCTTGCGGGCGGCCTCGGGCATATTGTCGTAGGTGGGGAATCCCTCTTCGTTCAGCATTTTGCGCGCAATCGCGTCGTTGGTTCCGATCAGCCGGATTACTACCGGCCGGTCAAAGCCAAGATCCTTCTTCGCGGCGATGATGCCCTCCGCGACAAGGTCGCATCTGACGATGCCGCCGAAGATGTTGATGAATATCGCCTTAACCTTGGGTTCGCGCAGGATTATTGAAAGAGCGTCCTTCACCTGCTGGGCCTTGGCGCCGCCGCCGATATCGAGGAAGTTGGCCGGTTCGGCTCCGAAATGCTTGATCATGTCCATAGTGGCCATCGCCAACCCGGCCCCGTTGACCATGCACCCGATATTGCCGTCCAGCTTGATGAAGTTGAGTTTCTTGTCAACTGCCTCGCGCTCGGCCGGGTCTTCCTCGCCCGGGTCACGGAATTCGGCGATCTTCTTCTGCCGGAACATCCCGTTATCGTCAAAATTGAACTTGCCGTCGCAGGCCAGTACTTCCCCGCCCTTCGTGATAACCAGCGGATTGATCTCCGCAAGGCTCGCGTCGGTCGCGGCAAATGCTCTGTACAGGTTGGCCACCATCGCGAAAATCGGCCTGTCAAGGGGCGCGGTGAAACCCATGCCCCAGACGATGTTGCGAATCTGATAAGGCTGCAGCCCGACGGTGGGCTCGACGGTTTCTTTCAGTATCTTGTCGGGCGCCGTGCGCGCGAGTTCCTCGATCTCAATGCCGCCTTCGGCCGACGCGATGATCGTGTGCGCCTTCTTCGCGCGGTCAAAGATCACGCCGATATACACCTCGCGGGCGATTTCGACGGCTTTCTCGACCAGCACGATGCGCACGGTGCGGCCCTTGATGGTCATTCCGAGAATTGCCATAGCCGCGGCTTTTGCCTCTTCAGGCGTCCGGGCGAGTTTCACTCCGCCCGCCTTGCCTCTGCCGCCCGCGTGTACCTGCGCCTTGACAACGACCGGAGCGCCAAGCCGCGCAGCAGCGGCATATGCTTCTTCCGGCGTAACGGCGACTTCACCCTGTGGTATCGTCACCCCATATTCTGAAAGAACGCGCTTTGCCTGATACTCGTGTATTTTCATGCTCTCCCCGG
Organism: Candidatus Brocadiia bacterium; assembly: GCA_041648755.1. Classification (GTDB taxonomy): domain Bacteria; phylum Planctomycetota; class B143-G9; order B143-G9; family B143-G9; genus JBAZOJ01. The sequence continues at coordinate 5,968 of JBAZOJ010000027.1, read as the reverse complement.
ATGTAAGTGCTTCCGGCAGGAAACCTCTAATATAGTCGTTGTGAAGCCTCGTGCAAATAACCAAGCCCTTTCGGGACATTTTTCACGATATCCCTGCGGCACACTTCTATCGTTTCACGGTCCTTCGCAGCCTCTTCCATTCCGATGCCCTCTTGGCGCTTCGCTCCGCGCGTGTTATAATCTCCGGAGCGGGGAATTCCCCGAGGCCGCGGACTTCGCACATAAGGAGACTTCTGATGCGTATTCTCGTTACCGGTGGCGCCGGCTTCATTGGTTCTCACCTGTGCGAGTACCTCCTGGCACAGGGCCACGAGGTCGTCTGCCTCGACAACTTCTTTACCGGGCGAAAGGCCAATATCCTCCACCTGCTGGAGAATCCGTACTTTGAGTTCGTCCGGCATGATGTGGTCGAGCCCGTCAAGGTCGAGGTGGACCGAATCTACAATCTCGCCTGTCCCGCGAGCCCCATTCACTACCAGTACAACGCGATCAAGACCATCAAGACCAATGTCCTTGGCACGCTGAACATGCTTGGCCTCGCAAAGCGGGTCCGCGCGCGCATTCTCCAAGCCTCTACCAGCGAGGTGTACGGCGACCCTACCGAACATCCCCAGCGCGAGGAATACTGGGGCAACGTCAATCCGGTGGGCATCCGATCCTGTTATGACGAGGGAAAGCGCGTGGCCGAGACTCTGATGATGGACTACTCCCGCCAGAACCACGTCACCGTCAGAATCGCGCGGATATTCAACACCTACGGGCCGCGGATGCTGCCTAACGACGGCCGCGTTGTCTCGAACTTCATAGTCCAGGCTTTGAGCGGTCAGCCCATCACCCTGTACGGCGACGGCTCGCAGACGAGGTCTTTCTGCTATGTTGACGATATGATCGGGGGATTGTGCGCCTTTATGGAGCAGGAATCAAGCGCGGGGCCTCTGAACCTCGGCAACCCGAACGAGGTCACAATTGCGGAGCTTGCACGTATGGTGATCTCGCTCAGTGGCAGCAAATCCGAACTTGTGTTCAGGCCGCTTCCGCAGGACGACCCGCACCGCCGCAGGCCCGATATCACTAAGGCCCAGGCGCTGATAGGCTGGAAACCGAAAGTGTCGTTCGAAGACGGGCTCGCACGGACGATCGAGTATTTCCGAAAGGATGGTCGCTGAAAGCACATGTCATTTCGGCATGCCTTGGGTGACGGTGTTTCGGCTCTTCACGAAGTACTTGACGATATCTCAGCAATGAGGGCCTCTTCAGGAAAGCCTGTTAACTGAGTGGTTCCATCGCTGGAGATTATTACCTCGGCTGCCAGTCCTTTCTGACTCATCTCTGAGGAGTATCGGAGCGTCAGAAAATGCACCCTCTGATTCCGCGAACTTCGCCAACGCAATGAGAGATCCAATTCCCGCTGCACGAATCTCCCTGTAACAACGATGTCCGTTTCTGCAAGAACTTGCTGCGCCTCTCTGCTGCCCAATTCGCACATTTCATATCCGGTGAAGATCAGCACCGACAAACCTGCTGACTGAGCCCTCGATACGAGATGTTTTAGAGAACTGGCCTGAGCAAACGGCTCTCCTCCAGATACGGTGAGGCCCTCAATTCCGTCTACTCTCTCCATCACTTGCATGACCTCGTCCACTGTCATCCACTTCCCGGCTGCCGAATCCCAAGTGTCGGGATTCCAGCAGCCAAGACATCGCAATGGGCACCCCTGCAGCCAAAGCACAAACCTCACTCCTGGGCCATTTGCCTCGCTTCGTTCGATCCAGCGGGCAACTTTCAAGCGCGGGTGGTTTTTTACGTCTGAAGACATCAGAAGATGTTCTTCACTAGGACTATTCGGAGAACATCTCCTTCGCGCTTCTCCTGTACTTGATATCCCAGCTTCTTAGCCTTTTCCATCACCGCTCGCCTCTGAGTTTCTACCAGCCGCCTGCGCTCTTCCTCCATGCGCATTCGCTCGCGTTCAGCAGCAATTCGAGTTGCTTCCGCGGCTGCCTGTCGCGCATCCTCCTCCAAGCGGGCGATTTTCTGCCGTTCGCGAATCTGATACTTGCCGTGCAAATTCCCAAGCCACTCGGCTCCAAACCTTTGTCGATCGAGATCGCTGATCAAGACAGAGTAACCGGTTGGAGTCAGTAGGAAGCCGATGTCGTTGGAAGACTGACCGACGTGTTGCCTTCGGATAACCACTTCGGCCTTCTGTCCGCGGCCGACTCCCCCGAAGCCAACCAAGGGAACTGCTTCGATGTGGACCTCGATTTGGCCGCGCTGAATACCCATGTCCGTCAAGGCCTCCACCAAGCAATCCCTGTCAACCATTGGTGTCGCGAACTTGATGTACGCACTCATGGTCTCCCCTTTCCTGCATTTTTGGAGGAATTCTGCTGCTTGCATACTATCTGAGCGCCAGATGTCGTTGGCTTTCGGTCAACCATAAGAGGAGCCGATGCAAGCCCCTCCAGGAGCTTCTCCAACTCCTTAATGCAGGTATCTCCACTGAATCCTTCGGCATCAGCCGAAATGGCGCCAACCGACGTGATCTCTATCGTAATGCGCTGTTGTTTCACTCGTGCTTCCTTGCGGCAACAAGCCGCGCATTTAGCCTTTTGGCCTCAAGTTCCGCTTGGTCGAGTTCGTCCCATCGCGAGATGGCAAGGTATCGCGTCCCTTGGTGATTCAGTAATCGACCGAGTTTCGGCAGAGCCTCAGGAGGCAAACGGTCTGCAGCCATGGAGGGAGATGTTGGCACGAATGCCGCGCCTTTTTTCGGTGTCTTGGTGGTAACGACCTCTGCGCGCTTTGAAGGCCGGTACTCGAACTTGCTTTCGACCATGGCCTCAAAGCCTTGTGTCTCCTGCTCGATCCTGCTGATTCTGGAGTCGAGGGCCTTCTGTTCATCTCGCAACTTCCTCTTCCTGGCTTCCAGGTCTTTGCGCTCGCGTTTCCCCGGGGGGCTGGGCAGTTTCGAGAGATCTCCAAGTTCGGACTCAACCTCTGAAAGCCTCTCTTGCGCGTTGGTGAGATCCTTGTGCCGCGCGGACATGGCTTTCTCGCCATCCTTCTTCCTGTTCTGCCATGCCTCTTCCTGCTTCCGCCGGTCATCAGCTTCCTCGGCACTGCGACGTTCCTCGTTGAGCCCTTCCTCCAGTTTGCTGACTGCGGCCTCACAAGCAGCCATCTCTTGCAGCAGGCTGATGGTTGCCCCGGGTCCCAGACACGCCGGACTCTGTTTTGAGAGTCCGGCGAGTTGCGCAGCGATCCGATTTCGCTCACTGCCAAGGCCCAAGAGAGCGCTGGTTAGCGAACTGAACGCATGACTCAAAACCCCTTCTTCCTGCTCGAGTCGGGCAATGCGAGTGGAGGCCTTCTCGACACGGCCCTTGTATTTCTCGTCGATCTCCTTCCACTGGGCCACAAGCCCGTCCTCTCCCGCCTTTTCCGGCGGATATGGCGGCCTAACCGTCCATGTATAGACAACAGATGAAGCCAAAGGAGGAGGGGTAGGGAAGGACAACGGGGGTGACGATTCCATGGCGTGTAAGGACTCTGCGCGCGTGTCATCACAGGGAATCTTCGCACTGGCCTGTAAAGCAGCGGCTGCTACGGAGTCAGGAAGAAGTACACTATCGCGAATCGCGCCAAGCTCAATATTGGCCGCAAAACGCCACAATGGTGCCGCGTCGGCATGTGCAACGACCTTGGCGAATGCGCTGCTCTGCTGCGCCGACATGCACAGACGAACGCGCCATCGCTCGCCCTGCCACTCGACCATGCCGCCACTGGAGTGAAGAGAGAATCGAGGAAGCTGCAACTCATGCCAGAACACGGTGGTACCATTTCGCACCAGCGGGATCAGCGTCTGTTGTCCTTGGCCGGATGGGGGAACTAACACGATCTTCGGCCAAGGGGCAGAGCGCGGCAAGGAGCTTTGTGGATCATGCCAAATCTCACCACTCGGCAGCGGACTGGTTGAAACGGAATCGAGCAGGAGCACAGTCGCCGCAGGTCTCGGAGGAAGCACATCAAAGGGACGCTCGGCGGCCTCTCGGAATCGAAGGGGGCCGTCCCCGGTCCAAGCCTCATCGAGTGCATCGTGCCAGAAAAGATGCAGGGCCAGACGGAATAAATCCGCTCCTTGCTGCTCTGTAAGCGATAAGCGCCAGTTCCAATCGCGCCTTGGGGCATTGCCCAGCCACGCGCAACTGTGTTTTCCACGGTTGGCGACCCACGCTGAGAAGGGAAGCGGGTTTGGCAGCCGACGGATTAGGATGCGTGCATCCCGCCTTTGGTCTATCTGAGCCTTTTCATCGCCCTGGCCGAACCCGGGCGAAGCCAGTACATACACGCGCTTACCCGCATCGGCTGCCCAGAACATGGTTTCCAGCAGCGCTGGAGGTACTGCTGCCCCGAGCACCAGCAACGTCGCATTAGCACCCAGCATGGCCGGATCACCCGCCTTTTCCTCCATTCGTACAGCTTGAAGGATACCGGTACTCACTGCGGCATTGAGAGATTTGATATCTAGCTCCGCAGACCCTTCGCCATTGCTCAGCCAACAACTCGCCAATCGCTCAGAACGGCGGTCGACACGCTGTGTGCAGACTACTGCCTGGATGTTACCACTCAACGTCATAGGCTTCCTCCCGTGAACCACCTGGCCAAGTCCGCTGGAGTCTCGTCGACATGAAGGCGAACCGCTGAAAAGTCTCGCCATCTCAGCGCGGTGTTGCAGGTCGCTGGCGTGCCAATCTCTGCGCAACCATCAAGAGGGCTGTTGTCCATCTGCCAACCAAAGACCTGTTCTGTCGGATCCACCGGAAGAACTAGCAAATATCTCGCATGCGGGTGATTACGCCTAGCTGATCCGAATATTTCGTGATAGCCTCTCACCTTGCCATTCGGGCCGATGATCTTCTCAATCGCCGCTATAGCGCTCTTGTCCTGCCCCTCGGTCTGCGTAACGACATCGACAGTCACCGTCGCGTGCACGCTGCACAGCGCTCTGCAAAGCAATTCCAGCGAAACCCGCTGGGCCGGCGTCATCACATAGCGGTCACAGAGCAAGACACGCCTGGGTATGGTCCCGTCCAACAAACGAGCGGCAAGGACAGCCATCGACCACCCTCCCCGATAGGGTACTCGGATCGTGTTCGCCCGTGGCTGACCAGCCGGGGGAATCTGCCCAATGGTAAGAGCAGACAATTCCTCCGGTGTTGGTTCGACAGGCACCAAATCAACGCCCGCAGCCAACGACCAATACACTCCGGGGGAAGCCCGGTATCGCTCGACGATGTCGTCGTGTGATGGAAGGACTGGCAAGACTGCCTCAAGTGGCGTTGACTCGGTCAACTCAACGAACAGTCGACGCACATCGTTGCGTGACCGATAGATGGCAGACTGTTTCGCCTCCGCGAGCCTCCGCTCCAAGCGTGCGTTGGCCCACTTTGTTGCGTCTGCCACGTTCTTTGGGCCAATGGGCACATCAGTGATGATGACTTTCTCGAACTCGCCGAAGGTCCCGGCTCGTACTCTCGGCACCGAGTAGGATTTCTTGAAGCCATCCTGTTCGGTGGGCGACAGGACGCCGAACGGCACGAGGAAGCGGCGACATGTCTCATCCCATCTCCCTTGGTCGGACAGATGGTCCCTCGCCCAATCTGCAAACAGCCCCTCCATATTGATTTCTGCCGAGTGGCCAGATGACTGAAACTGCCCGACATCATCCAGATTTCCTTCGAGATGCCACTCGTTGTGGTTGGCCTCGAAGTTGATAGTCCACTTCACAAGACAGCGCGACTTGTTCCTCTTGAGGACTCCCTTCAGCGGCCCATGCGTCCGCCGACGGGGACGCAGCATGAAGCGTTCTTTCCCATTGATTACGGAAACGAATACACGCTCTTCTTCCGGCTCGACCGGCAGATCGCTAATATCCTCAAAACGACCGTCCTTGCTCGGAGCGAGA